>CAJFTV010000063.1 GCA_904420055.1 Candidatus Alloscillospira gallinarum
GACAGTCTCGCCCTTTTAAGCCCCCACGGAATATGCGCCGTGGGCGCGCTGCTGGGATATATGAACGACACCCAGAAAACCGACCTCTCCCATATATCAACCCTGCGTGTAAACTCCACCGGCACATATATGGAGATAGACGTGCAGTCAATGCGCAACCTGGAACTTGTAAGCTCCCTTAGAATGATGGAGAAAAAGGGCAGCCTTCTATGGGTGCTGGACAAGACAAAGACCGCTATGGGCCGCCGTATGATACGCTCCTGGGTACTGCACCCGCTTCTCTCTCCCAGCGAAATAAAGCGCAGGCAGGGCGCAGTAAATGAGTTTTACATAAATGCGGTGCTCACCGGGGATATGGCGGACGCACTGCGCCAGATTGGCGATATTGAGAGACTTGTGGGCAAAATAGTGTACGGCACGGCAAACGGCCGTGATATGCGCACAATGGCCCAGTCCCTCAGCTATATTCCGGAGGTCATACGACTTCTCTCCACCTGCCGCAGTTCCCTTTTAAAAGAGCTCTTTTCTATGGACCCATTAACTGATATATACCGCTTAATTGACGAGGCCATATGTGACGACCCTCCGTTTTCCGTCCGGGAGGGCGGCATAATGCGCCCCGGATATAATGAAAGGGTTGATTACCTCCGCGGACTTCTGGACAACAGCAGCGCCGCCCTTGCGGGAATTGAGCAGCGGGAGCGGGAGCGCACGGGCAAAAAGCTCAAGGTGGGGTACAACCGGGTATTTGGATATTACATAGAAATCCCCCGCAGTATGTCGGAGGACGTGCCTGAGGACTACATAAGAAAGCAGACCCTTACAAACTGTGAGCGGTTCATAACCCAGGAGCTCAAGGAACTGGAAACAGAGCTTCTAAACGCCAAGGACAGCCTTGCCGACCTTGAATACCGCCTTTTCACTGAACTCCGTGAAAAGATTTCCGGGGAGGTTCTCAGGATTCAGGACACCGCCGCAAAGCTTGCGGAGACAGACGTTCTGTGCTCCTTTGGATATGTGGCGGCAAAAAACAACTACTGTATGCCGGAAATTGACCTCTCCGGTGAAATAAGGATAAAAGACGGACGCCACCCGGTGGTGGAGCTCATGCAGTCTGATGCACTCTTCGTGCCAAACGACACAAGCCTTGACAGCGAAGAGTGCCGGGCACTAATAATCACCGGTCCCAATATGGCAGGTAAATCCACATACATGCGTCAGACAGCCCTTATTGTGCTGATGGCACAGATGGGCTCGTTTGTTCCGGCAAAATCTGCCACCGTGGGCATAGTTGACCGGGTTTTTACACGGATAGGCGCATCTGACGACCTGGCCGCCGGAATGTCCACCTTCATGGTGGAGATGACCGAGGTGGCGGATATCCTCAAAAACGCCACTTCCTCCAGCCTTCTCATACTGGACGAGATTGGACGCGGCACCTCCACATATGACGGAATGTCAATTGCCAGGGCAATCCTGGAATACTGCGCAGACAGGCGTAGCCTTGGCGCAAAAACCATGTTTGCCACCCATTATCACGAGCTCACTACAATGGAGGCGGAAAAGCCGGGGATTAAAAACTGCTGCATCACCGCAAAAAAGCGGGGCGGCGACATAATCTTCCTCCGCAAGATAATAAACGGCATAGCAGACGACAGCTACGGAATCGAGGTGGCCGGTCTTGCCGGTGTGCCGGAAAGCGTAGTTAAGCGGGCCAAGGCCATTTTAAAAGAGCTGGAGGCCGGCGCTTCACCTGGCATTCCGCACGAGAAGCACAGCACTGAAGACGACAGCCAGCTTTCCCTGCTCCAGATGTCCGGAAGCGAGGTAATAGACACCCTGAAAAACACGGACCTTAACACCATAACGCCAATAGAAGCCATGAATCTCCTGTACAACCTCAAAAAGAAGGTGCAAGATGTCTGATTTGTCCAGCCCCCTTCACACGGGAATGACCAAGGCTCAGGCGGTTTTCGGGATATTCTTTATCCCTTTTCACAGCGTGCTTCTGCCAATGGCCTTCTCCTCCGTGTATAACAACGTGATGGCCCCGGCGGGAATAATACTAAGTACCGCCACCCTAAACCTCGCCCTTTACTCCATGAGCTTTCTCATTCTCCTCTTTCCCATGCTCAGCTATCTGAGAAAGTCATTTTCCGCCATATTTGACCACTTTGGAAAATTTGTAACATCTGTTTTAATGGGTGTGTCGGCGCATTATGTGCTGTCTTTTATTCTCAGCTTCCTGCTGCTTCTTGTCATGCCGGAGCTTGCAAACCCAAATACCGACGCCATTATAAGCTCCGCCAGCAACAACACGGCCCAGGTCCTTGTGTACACCGTGCTTCTGGCCCCCATAATCGAGGAGACAATGTTCCGCGGCGCGTTATTCGGCGCAATAAGAAACAAGCACCGCATAATCGCATATATCGTCACAGCCGTGGTTTTCTCCGTTTACCATCTCTGGTCGTATTTCTTTGTCAGCTATTCAAACGAGCTGTGGCTGTATCTTCTGCAGTATGTGCCAATCACGGTTATTCTGTGTCTCGCCTATGAAAAAAGCGGCACGCTGTGGAGCCCAATTCTCATACACGCTATAATAAACTTTATATCCATAAGGATAACGGCCATGTAAATTTCTTGTGTATATTTTCCCCTCCGTGCATATACTGTCCTATATGCCCGATTGCAGGCAGTCATTCTGTACGCCTGTAATCAGGTAATTTTCGGAGGCATAATATGGAATATATGCACAACAAGGAAAAGCCCCCTGTCTCCTCGTCCGGTGACATTGACGACCTCATCTACGGGCAAGACAGCGGAGGTCCAAGCGAGAGATGACAGATAATTGTTTTTTGCATTTCTTAAATTAACACAGGGTGATGCCAGCACTTGGCATCACCCTGTGCTCTTTGTTCGGAACACAGTAAATCATCGCCATATCCCAATGTGTTTTTCTGCGTCACCACCGCCGGGACGCAATCCGGCCTGTATGAAAATTTATATCCACCACTCCGGAACAAGGTCTTCAAGAGTGAGGACTCTGCCTGAACTATAATCCATCATAATCTCTACCTCACCGTATCTGTCCGGCATGAGCTGAGCCATAAATTCGCGGCACGCACCACAGGGCGCACCTGTTTTTCCGTCCGGCATTAACGCCAAAACCCGTCTAAGTTCGCCCTCTCCGTTTGTTATCATATTGAACATGGCGTTTCTCTCCGCACATATGCCCAGAGAACACGCTGTGTCTACACACACTCCCACATAGATTTTTCCGGAGACTGCCTCTACAGCGGCCGCCACGCAACCCGCGCTGACTTGCTTGGAAATATTCCTGTCCCTTTGTACTTTTTTCGCAGCGTCGTACAAATCTGTCCATATCTTTTCCATGACTTTAGCCTCCCATTACAATCTGCTGATTAAATTTTACTATACGCAAGGTCTGTCCTCAATAGACACCGTCAAAATTATTCGGAAGCAATTAACTTCCGTTTGCCCCCCTTTACACACAAATGGTTTTCGGATATAATATTAACGGTACTTAAAGATGAAACGGAGCTCCGAATTATGATAGAATTTGAAGATTATAAAGTTAAAATACACGCGCTGAAGCCCACGCTGGACACTCTCCGCGGCGCACTCAAGCTGGAGGAGGCAAAAAAAGAGGCGGACGAGCTGGAGGCCCAGTCAGCTCAGGACGGCTTCTGGAACGATATTGAAAACTCTCAAAAGGTCCTCCAGCGCATAAAGCACTTAAAGCACAAGTGTGAAAAATATGACAAGCTCGCCTCCCAGTACGACGACCTTCTCGCCCTGTGCCAGATGGCCATTGAGGAAAATGACGACAGCCTCCTGCCGGAGCTGGAGGAGGAGTTTGCGGTATTTGAAAAGAACCTTGAGGACACACGGCTCTCCACGCTTCTCACCGGTGAGTACGACGAGTGCAACGCCATACTTAACTTCCACGCCGGCGCAGGCGGAACGGAGGCGCAAGACTGGACACAGATGCTATACCGCATGTACACCCGCTGGGCGGAGCGCCACGGCATGAAATACCGCCTTCTTGACTATCTCGACGGCGAAGAGGCCGGAATAAAGTCCGCCTCTATCTGTATTGAGGGCGAAAACGCATACGGCTACTTAAAAAGCGAGAGCGGAATACACCGGCTTGTCCGCGTTTCACCCTTTGACGCCTCCGGCAGACGTCACACCTCTTTTGCCGCTGTTGAGGTTATGCCCGAAATATCCGACGATGTTGAGATTGACATTCGTCCGGAGGATTTAAAAGTGGACACTTACCGCTCCTCCGGCGCCGGCGGCCAGCACGTTAACAAGACAGAGTCCGCAATAAGAATAACACACATTCCCACCGGCATAATCGTCGCCTGCCAGACTGAGCGCAGCCAGCACCAGAACAGGGAGTATGCCATGCGTATGCTCCGCTCAAAGCTTGTGGAGATAAAGGAGCGTGAGCACCTGGAGAAAATCGAAGATATAAAGGGCGAGCAGATGAAAATTGAGTGGGGCAGCCAGATACGCTCTTACGTGTTCATGCCCTATACCCTCGCCAAGGACCACCGCACCGGATTTGAAAACGGAAATATAAACGCTGTTATGGACGGCGACCTCGACGGTTTTATAAACGCCTACCTCAGCATGAAGGCCGGAGAAAACCAGTAAAACCGTCCATATTTGAAAATACCCCCGGCCAAAGCCGGGGGTATTTATGTCATACAGCGGCTCTGCTGCTTTTCGGAGACAGCCACGCACAAAAGACACATACGGAAATAAATATCTCAGATACAGCAACAGCGCCCAGGCTAACCTGGGCGCTGTGCTGTTAAAAGAGAGAGGGGGAAATTTTTCTGCATCCAGCTCAAGGTTCATTGGAATAGGAGGATGGGGACGGAGGGGGATTGTCCGACAGGAAGCTTTTGTCGGTTTGTTTCCTTACCAATTAACCTCTTGCTGTGATTATATAATAATCTAACTTTTCAGATTTTGTGTGAATATACTTTTAAAATTTCGTGAATTACTTTTCTGTTTTCCGCTGGTCTATTGTGAGCGTGAACGTAAAAGTAGTCGTGCCGTTCTCGCTTGTGACGAAAATATCCTCCCGGTGGTTGTCGAGAATTGTCTTTACAATGTAAAGGCCAAGACCCACGCCCTCTTTGTCTGTACTTCTGGACTTATCCGTCTTATGGAACCTGTCAAATATGAGCGGCAGCTCTTCGGGCGGTATCGTCTCGCCCTGATTTTCCACGGATACATACGCCCGCGTTCCCTTCTTCCAGAGCGACACCCGCAGCGTTCCGCCCTCTTTTGAGAATTTCACGGCATTGTCTATAAGGTTATACACCACTTGTGTTATGGAATCCCGGTCTCCAAGTGCGTGTATGTGCTCCTCCGGACAGTCAACGTCCACATCAAGGCCGCGGCTGTTTATCTTCTGCTCCAGACTTAAAAGCGCCTGATAAATAAGCTCAGTAACATCAAAGCTCATACTGCGTATTACCGCCGGGTCCTTCGCCGTAAGCTGCGACATATCCAGCATGCCTCTTACAAGACGTGACAGCCGGTGCGTCTCAGATGAGATTACGGCGATATACTCCATTTCTTTCTCCTTTGGTATCGTGCCGTCCAAAATTCCGTCTGCAAAGCCGGCTATAGTAGTCATGGGCGTTTTTAGCTCATGAGAGACATTGGCCACAAATTCACGTCTTCTCGTCTCAGACCGTTCAAGCGTGTCGGCCATCAGGTTAAAGGAGTCTGCCAGCTGTCCGACCTCATCTTCCCCGCTGACCTCCACCCGGGAGGACAGGTCGCCTCTGGTAAACTTTACCACAGCCTTTGTTATCTGATTCAGCGGACGGGTCGTTCTCTTTGTGGTTATAAATGTGATTATAAACGTTATCTCCAGCACCACAATTGCCACAAGCAGCAGTACCCCGGAGTATCCGCGCCATAACTGAAGCATTGATGACCTGTCATTTGAAGTTAAAATATACCCTATACAGTTCCCTGTATCACCGCTGTAAACCGGCATTGCCACCACATATTGCGCTGTGCTGTATACTCCGCCTAACTTTGTGGAAACATTTATATACCCACCGTCATTGTGCGCGGCCTCATACAGTACATTTGTGGGAATCTGTTTTCCCATGTGCATACAGTTAATGTATTTGTCTGAGCATGACACCACAACCCCGGACGTATCAGTGAGAAGTATGTTGTTCCCCGACATGTTGGAGAGCATGGTCAGCACCATTTTCATCTCAAGGCTGTCGGTTGTCCACATGCTGCTTAGTGCCGACACGTTATTTGTGGCCTCCTGCGCCATATGCAGCATCTCGTCACGGCGGCTGTTGTACATGAACCTGTAGCTCAGGGAAGCAAAAACCGCCCCAAGCATTGCAAAGCTCACAAACACAATTGCTGCTGTTGAGAAGAAATTTCTGAAAAAAATGGTCTTTCTCATGGCTGGCGAAGCTCAAACTTGTATCCGACGCCCCACACGGTTTTCAGGCTCCACTGGTCACTCACATTCTCAAGCTTTTCCCTGAGCCTTTTTATGTGTACGTCAACTGTCCTTGAATCGCCAAAATAGTCAAAGCCCCACACCTCGTCCAGAAGCTGGTTCCTCGTGTATACCCGGTTTGGAGAGGAGGCCAGATGGTATAAAAGCTCCATCTCCTTTGGCGGCGCTTCTACACGCTTGCCGTCCACGATGAGCTCAAAAGACTCCATATTTATCTCCAGCTTGTCAAACACGAGCTTTTTCTCACCTCCGCCGCTCTGGTCCTCGTACCGGCGCATTACGGCGTGTATTCTGGCTATAAGCTCTTTTACATCAAAAGGCTTTGTTATATAGTCGTCGGCACCCATTTCAAGGCCGTTCACCTTATCAAAAGTCTCGCCTTTGGCGGTGAGCATAATAATCGGCACCTTGGAAACGGCGCGTATCTCCCTGCACACGCCCCAGCCGTCCAGCACCGGCAGCATAATGTCAAGGAGTACAATATCAGGGGAAAACTTTTCAAATTCTGTCACGCCTTTTCCCCCGTCAGATGCTATATCAACCGTAAAGCCGTCCTTCTCAAGATAAAGCCTGAGAAGCTCGGATATATTTGCGTCGTCTTCAACAACAAGTACTTTCTTTGCCATTGCTCTTCCTCCTTTTTTCACACTATATCATTATTATATATAAAATTCACCCACATGCGTGAAATTTTTTTGAATTTTGAGGGGTTGACAAATACCCCCACGGGGTATATTATTTAAACGAGCCGGAAAATCCGGTATCTCAATCATAAGGGAGTGACACAAAAGTGAAACATGAGACATATACAATATCGGGCATGTCCTGTGCGGCCTGCTCCTCAGCGGTTGAGCGCGTGACAAGGAAAATCCCCGGCGTCTCCCGGAGCGATGTAAACCTCACAACCGGAAAAATGGTCATAGAATATGACGAGGCCCAGGTAACCCCGGAGCTAATTATGGCGAAAGTGGAAAAGGCGGGATTTGGTGCCGAGCCGTTTGTAGAAGTACAGAAAGCGGCCGCAGCCAAAAAAACTCAAGAAAAAGACCAGGACGATTTAGACCTTGAGCACCGTTTTAAAAATCTGATTGGCGCAATCGTATTTACCGCCATACTTTTAGTGGTCTCCATGGGGCATATGTTTGGAATGCCTCTTCCCAGATTCTGCGACCCGGAATATTACCCTGTTAATTTCGCTCTCACACAGATAATTCTGGCCGTACCGGTTCTGTACTTTGGCCGTGATTTCTTCACAAGGGGTATCAAAGCACTTGTACACCTGAACCCCAACATGGACTCCCTTGTGGCAATCGGCAGCGGCTGCAGCTTTATTTACAGCCTTGTGGTCACGTATTTTCTGACAGATAACCCGCACCTCGTGCACAACCTGTATTTCGAGTCATCTGCCACGGTTCTCACATTAATAATGCTTGGAAAGTACTTTGAGGCCCGCAGCAAGAAAAAGACAAAGAGCTCAATTAAAAAGCTCATGGAGCTCACACCTGACACTGCCCTTTTGGTCACCGGAGACACATATAAGGAGGTCCCGGTTGAAGAGCTGCGCCCCGGTGATATTGTCCTTGTGAAGCCCGGAGCAAAGGTACCTGCCGACGGACGTATCGTAAAGGGCGTGACCTCCGCCGACGAGAGCATGCTCACCGGCGAGAGCATGCCCGTTGACAAGGTTTCCGGAGACAGCATGACAGGCGGCAGCATGAACCTCACAGGTGCGGTAAATCTTGAGGTCACAAAAACCGGGGCGGA
>CAJFTV010000064.1 GCA_904420055.1 Candidatus Alloscillospira gallinarum
ACACCTATCGTATTCGTGTACCCGGCAATGACGAGCTCACTTCCCTTGCCAACGAGTTCAACAGCCTCACCCAGCGGCTTCAGGAAACCGAAGAAATCCGCCGGCGCTTTGTGGCAGATGCCTCACATGAACTCAAAACACCGCTGGCCTCCATACGCCTTCTCAGTGACAGCATCCTGCAGAACGACGCTATTGACACTGATACCATGCGGGAATTTGTTGAGGACATTGGAAATGAGGCTGAGCGCCTCGCACGAACCACGGAGAAGCTGCTCGCCCTCACAAAGCTGGATAATAACGTCACCGTTGAGCGCGGCGAGGTGGACATATGTTCCGTCACCGGCAAAGCCCTCAGGATTTTAACGCCCATAGCAAATACACGGGACATAAAACTGATATTCGAGCACACTGATGAAAAGTGCAGCGTAAAAGCATCTGAGGACGAGATTTTCCAGATAGTAATTAATATTATAGAAAACGCAATCAAATACAACATTGACAGCGGAAAAGTAAAAATTAATATTGAACTGTCCCAAAACCGAGACAATGTAGTACTTACTGTGGACGACACTGGCGTCGGTGTGCCAAAAGCGGATCTACCGCACATATTTGACCGATTTTACCGTGTTGACAAGGCACGTTCCCGTGAGGCCGGTGGCAGCGGACTCGGACTCTCAATTGTCAAGACAACCGTCACACAACTCGGTGGCTCAATTATCGCCCTTCCTCGCCCTGACGGAGGAATGCGCTTCCAAATCAGGCTGCCGTTTTTCTCCGCCAAATGAATATTTTAGGCCGCGGCGGGAAAAGATAGAAAAAATACGAAAAAACTATTGACAAAGTGCCAAACCATAATTATAATAGCATTTGCGTTTAGCGGAATTGTGTAATGGTAGCACACCGGACTCTGACTCCGTTTGTGAGGGTTCGAATCCTTCTTCCGCTGCCAAGTCGGAGCAAGCAGTACACAGCTTGCTCCGACTTTTTTGCAGAATTTTTTATTTCACTGCTTATAAATTTTAAACGGCGTTTTTACCATACTCTTACAGATTGTGGCTTCTGCCAAGCCGTTTTGTGATTTCTTAAAAAATCATAATAATTTCAGTTTTTCTACTTTTAGCCATTGACAACTGTTTTATCTTGTGTAAAAATACTGCAACGTAAGCGTTAAGCTGTGGTGTTGACTTTATAACTTACATATGCAATACTTATAAGCAGATTATTCCCGATTGAACTCGTTTAATATAAGGTTTTAAGAGAAAGGTGTGTTTGTTATGTTTGAAAGTATTCAGAAAACTGTCATTGAAACCGTTGCTTCTCATCTTGGCATGAGTCCGGAGGATATCTCTCCCGATACTTCCCTGACCACCGACCTTAAGGTCGACTCACTTGATTTTGTAGAAATCTGCATTGAGCTTGAAGACAATTACGGAATAACATTTGATGTTGAAGAGATGGGCAAGTCCATGACAGCTTCCACAACAATAAACGACGTTGTTGAATACCTGATTTCCCTCGGCGCAACCGAATAATTTATCCCGAATTAATATGACCGCACTGTAAGCGGTCATATTTTTTTGCCTCTCCTCACTGTATTGACACAAAACTTTTCCGGATTTATTATATATGATATATAAGGAAAACAAGCTACAGGAAAGGGAGATTTAAATGGTAGAAACTGAGAAAATGGTCAGACCAATATCTGACAGGATACAGCGAATAAGAGCCCGTTTTAAATCCGTAGAATACGGGCAGATGTACTGCTGTGCCGAGCGCACAAAAATTCTGACAGAGGCATATAAAAAATATGAGGCGGACTATCCCCTCATAAAGCGTGCAAAGTTTTTCCGCGACCTGTGCCAGCAGATGACTGTCCTTGTTGAGGACGAGGAGCTCATCGTGGGAAACCAGGGCACGAGCTACCGCGCTGTGTCCCCATATGTGGACTGGTATGAACAGGGGCTTTTTGACTCTGTATGTGGGGACGACGAGACATTTCGCATAACCTGGCAGACAGACGGCTGCCGCCAGCGCATGACAGACGAGGACAGAGAGCATTTCCGCTCAGTCGCCGATTTCTGGAAAAACAAGTCCCTTGCAGCACGTGCTTCGGCAGTAATGCCTGATTCAATGTGGGATTTGTGCAAATCTGGCTGTCTTGATTTCGGCAGCATAAGAGCTGTAGGCGCTGAACACGGCCTTGTTGGCTTCAGGCCGCAGGGACATTTCTGCGCAAACTTTGACAAAGTAGTACACAAGGGCATGGCGGCAATCCGCGAAGAAGCCCTTCAGAAGATGAATGAGCTGGAACATGGCTGTTATGGCGAGGACGGCGAAAAATATATATTTTACAAGTCCGTCGTAATCGTATGTGAGGGCATGTGCACTCTTGCAAAGCGATACGGAGCAAAGTGCAGGGAAATGTCCAAAATGGACAAATACTCGCCTCAGCGCCGTCAGGAGCTTCTAAGCATGGCTGATTCCTTCGACCATATCATTGCCTATCCCTGCCGCACATACTGGGAGGCCATGCAGGCCATAAACTTCTACATGCTCTGCCTGTGCATTGACGGGCAGAACCACGGCGTCACTTTTGGCCGTATAGACCAGTACGCAGGACATTTTCTTGAGGACGAACTGAAAAACGGAACCATCACAATAGATTTCGCCCAGGAGATTGCCGACAGCTTTATCCTGAAAACGGCGGAATACACCCGCAGTGAGACACGCCCGGCGCCAAAAGTGGTAAAAAATCCTGACGGCACCGAGACATATATCCACGATGCAGGTACTATTGAAACTGGCCAGCACTTCACTGTAGGCGGTGTAACAAAAGATGGCAAAGATGCCTCCAACGAGCTTTCCTATACGCTTTTGCAGTGTTATGCCCGCCTTTTCATGTACAGCCCCTCCCTGTCGGTCCGCGTGCACAAAAAGCTGCCTGACAGGATATGGCAGATTGCAATTGAGGCCTCCTCCCGTGCCGGTGGAATGCCCACATTTGAAAATGACGACGTGATTATCCCGGCACTGCTTAAAAAAGGCTATACAATCGAAGACGCCAACGACTACTGCCTTATAGGGTGCGTTGAGCCCGCCGGAACCGGCAACGAGTGGCCATGCTGCGGCACCACGGGAAAAGAGAGCTTCTGGAACTTTACCGGAGCTGTAGCACTGGCTGTAAACAACGGTATAAATCCTTTAAACGGCTATCAGGGCGGTCCGGCCACCGGGTACCTCTATGAAATGAACACTTTTGAGGAGTTTCAGGAGGCGCTGCGCCGGCAGACAGAATTCTATGTTGGCTGGCATATCACCTGTGCGAATATTGCGGAATACGCCTACCGCTATACCTACCCCTGCCCTGTCGCCTCTGCTACGACGGACGGCTGCATGGAATCTGGAAAGGACGTGACTTTCGGCGGCGCAAAATATAATTCCACCGGCGTCACCTGCTGCGGCATAGGAAACGTAGCCGACAGCCTTGCCGCCATAAAATACCTCTGTTTTGACAAAAAAATTGTCACTACCCGCGAGCTCTATGACGCCCTTATGTCAAACTGGGAGGGATACGAGCCCCTGCGCCAGCTCATAACAAACGAGTGCCCCCACTACGGCAATGACAACGACTATGTAGACCAGTACGCCACCTGGGCAATGGATCTGTTCTGCGGCATTGTCAATAAGGCCACCGGGCCGCGCGGACAGTGGCGCCCCGGAACATTTACAATGACAATGAACGTGGTCTTTGGAACCTTTACCGCCGCAACCCCGGACGGAAGATTTAACGGCGACCCGCTGTCTGAGGCCATATCGCCAAAGCAGGGACTTGACAAAAACGGTCCGACAGCATACCTGAAGAGTGCGGCAAAGCTCCCTCACATTGACATTGGCAACGGAGACCAGCTGAATATCAAGTTCTCAAAAACCGTAATTGCCAACGAACGTGGCGCTACACAGATTAGGAACCTCATCGAGACATATTTTGCCCTTGGCGGCATGCAGGTACAGTACAACGTAGTGTCCACAGAGGAACTGCACGAGGCTCAGGAAAAACCTGAGGACTTTAAAAATCTTATTGTTAGAATCGCAGGCTTCTCTGCCGTATTCGTAGAGCTTCCCAAAGCTGTGCAGGACGATTTCATCACAAGGACAGAGCATGCGCTGTAAGATAATTTAAATTGACACACCGACCAATTTAGCGTACAATAACACAGCAAGTGGGTCGGACAGCCGCGGGCACAGGCCGAAAGGCCGTGCGTGAGGAAAGTCCGGGCTCCACAGGGCAAGGATAACGGGTAACGCCCGCCGAAGGCGACTTCAGGAAAAGTGCAACAGAGATATA
>CAJFTV010000065.1 GCA_904420055.1 Candidatus Alloscillospira gallinarum
GCGCTGCCGTTTTATTTATATCTTGTTGTCGCTTCCCAAGACTTCACAGATTTTATGCCTTACAAGATTACGTATATTGTCACGCCCCGGAGTAAGGTACTTTCTTGGGTCAAAGTCCTCCGGGTGGGCATTGAGGTGTGCTCTCACCCCCGCGGTCATGGCAAGGCGAAGGTCAGAGTCAATGTTAATTTTGCAGACTGCCATTTTAGCCGCCTGTCTGAGCATATCCTCAGGTATGCCGATGGCGTCCGGCATGTTTCCGCCGTTTGAATTTATAGTGTCAACATATTCCGGTACAACTGAAGATGCACCGTGGAGTACTATGGGGAAGTCCGGCAGACGCTTTCCTACTTCCTCAAGTATATCAAAGCGCAGTCTGGGCTTAACTCCGGGCTTGAACTTATATGCACCGTGGCTTGTTCCTATTGCAATTGCAAGCGAGTCAACGCCAGTTCTTGTCACAAACTCCTCAACTTCGTCCGGGTGGGTGAAATTTGCATCTTCTTCCGACACATTCACGTCGTCCTCAATTCCTGCGAGTTTTCCAAGCTCGCCCTCCACAACAACTCCTCTGTCATGTGCGTACTTTACCACCTCAGCCGTGAGCTTAATGTTCTCCTCAAAATCATACTTTGAGCCGTCAAACATAACAGATGTAAATCCGCCGTCTATACAGGACCTGCACACCTCAAAGCTCTCACCGTGGTCAAGGTGTACACATATCGGAAGGCCAGTATCGGCCTCCGCCGCTTCAATCAGCTTCATAAGATAAACATGCTTTGCATATTTTCTCGCGCCTGCCGACACCTGGAGTATAATCGGAGACCGGCACTCTGCCGCGGCCTCTGTAATCCCCTGAATTATCTCCATATTATTAACATTAAATGCCCCTATTGCATAACCACCCTCATAGGCTTTTCTGAACATTTCTGTCGATGTCACAATTGGCATATTAAAACCTCCAATAAAATCAGATTAACACGACCTCATTTTACCACATTGGGATTCTATTGCAATAGCGCCAAAAATAAATATTATTTGCTTTATATAAAAAAATGTGGTAGAATCTGTTAAAAATCACGGACAAATAATATTTTTGGAGGTAATCGTTCATGGAAAACAAGCTTGTAGGCGCCTGTATACTGGGTCAGTCAGGCGGTCCTACATCTGTTATAAACGCCAGCGCTTACGGCGTCATTAAAACGGCGCTGGAGTCTGACTGTATCACAAATGTTTACGGCGCCGCACATGGAATTGCAGGAGTTTTAAGCGATACACTTTATGATATGGGTAAAGAGGACCCCGGAGAGCTGGAGCTTTTGATGAACACTCCGTCCTCCGAGCTTGGCTCATGCAGGAAAAAATTGGCTGACCCCGATGCCGATGACACTGAGTATAAAAAAATACTTGAGGTATTTAAAAAGCACGATATCCGGTATTTTTTCTACAACGGTGGAAACGACTCCATGGACACCTGCAGCAAGATAAGCCGCTATATGGAAAAGGTCGGTTATAAGTGCCGCGTTATGGGCATACCAAAGACAATTGACAATGACCTTTTCGGTACCGACCACTGTCCCGGTTTTGGCAGCGCGGCAAAATATATAGCTACCTCGGTTGCCGAGGTGAGCAAGGACACCAAAGTATACGACACCGGAGCCGTAACAATAATTGAAATCATGGGCCGTCACGCCGGCTGGCTTGCCGGCTCCGCTTCGCTCGCCTCACTATGCGGTGAAGGGCCTGACCTTCTTTACCTGCCTGAGACTGATTTTGATATGGCCGCCTTTATCTCCAACGTGAAACGTATATACGCAGAAAAGGGCAACTGTCTCGTGGCCGTATCGGAGGGTATTCACTATCCTGACGGGTCTTTCGTATCTGAGGCCAAGACCTCTGCCACCGACGGCTTTGGCCACGCACAGCTCGGCGGGCTCGCCTCACTTCTGGCTGCTGTGGTCAAAAAGGAGACAGGAGCCAAAGTGCGCGGCATTGAACTCAGCCTGCTGCAGCGCGCCGGAGCACATCTCGCCTCACAGACAGACATTGACGAGGCGTTTATGGCAGGAATGATGGCTGTTAAATACGCAGTATCCGGCACAAGCGGAAAGATGGTCGGCTTTGAAAGGGACACATCTTCCGGCAAATATGTGTGCAAAACCGTTCTTCTCCCCCTTGACACCGTGGCAAATGCGGAAAAGAAAGTGCCGCTGGAGTGGATAATGCCTGACGGTGCCGGAGTTACCGGAGATTTTACTGAATATGTCCTTCCTCTCATTCAGGGCGAAAACAGCAGGGTTGTGGAAAACGGCATGCCACGATTTGCAAAACTGAAAAAGATAATAGTAAAGTAAGATAATACCCCAAAGGAAACAATATCCTTTGGGGTATTATTATTTAGTTTTAAAGCATAATTGAAACCGCTATCATCGTCTGCGCAATGTAATAGAGCACAAGGCATGCTTTTCTGTACACCGGCAGTTCCACCGTGCAAAAATTTTCAAAAATCCACATAATATCGCTTACAAGGAAAAACAAGCTCCCGACAAAAAACACGACCGAGGCCACGGTTGTGACGCTCACCATCATGGCAAAACCGGCACCAGCCATAAAAGTTTCGGCAAACATATAGATAAGTCCCGGTATGTACAGCTTGCCATAATCGGCATCACGAGACTTGAGTATTTTCCAGACAAACGGGAACACGATTATTGCAAATACAAGGGCGGCATACCACTTTCCTCCCCCATAGAACATCGCGCACACATAGGCAACATGTCCTATGAGAAAAAACAGTCCGCCAAGCACCGTCGCCGCCTTCTCAAATACAAGGCGCCTCAATTGCAAAACTACGTCACCGCAAAATCCGAATGCAAGGCCCAGCAGCAAAATTGCGGCAAAGTCTGTACCTCCGGCACTCTGATACGCCACACGTCCCACCGCCACAAACGATGCCGAGGCCAAAAGCTTGAATATAAGTCCCCTCACCTGGCGCTTTGGGTCATGCCGGAATGCGAAAAAGTACGCCATTACAGCCTCAAACACAATTAATATCCCAACAAGAATATAGTTTTCCATTATCCTTCATTTCCCCCCTGCCCCTTTATTTTTTCCGATATCTCCATAAGCTTCCTCAGTCTGTGGTTAAGACAGGACTTTGACACCGGAGGAACATGGAGCTCTGCCAGCTCTGATATGCTGAGCTCAGGGTTCTCGACCCTCAGCGCCGCCGTATCCCTGAGCTTGTCCGGCAGGTTGTCAAGCCCCAGAGTTTCAGCGATAAGGCGTATTGCCTCCATCTGGTTTCGCGACGCATCTACTGTTTTTTTAACATTTGCCGTATCACAGTTAACCTGCCTGTTGACACTGTTTGTCATACCCTTTTCTATCTTTGCGGACAGAAGATTCATAGATGAAATTTGCGCCCCCAAAGTTGTGAGAAGGTCGGCAATCTGCTCACTCTGCTTTAAATATATTATATAGTTTCCTTTTCTCGTAGTCTCTTTCGGTTCAAAACTGAGTTCCAAAAATATCGCGTATGTCTCACGGCTCACATTGTAGTGAGCCGTTGCGATTTCAAAGTGATACCGTTTGGTGGGGTCTGTGACTGAGCCTCCGGCCAAAAACGCCCCTTTTAGGAAACTAATCCGGCAGCAATCGTCCTCGATAACTCCAAGATTTACATGGTGGGCAACCATTCCGCCGGGACTGTAGCCGTAAGTATCAAAAATAGTGTTTATCTTTTCCCGGTCAGAAATGACAAATGTTCCTTTTCCCCTTTCCCCCGCGGAATTTGACACGCTGTCAAATCCAAAACCAAACGCCTTTTTAAACAGCTTTGGGAGCATTTTCCCAAAATCGGTGCTCCCGGTTATTATTTTTATCTCCATGGGAGAAAATGTATTGCAGTAAAGCAGTATTCCATAACACATTGCAACTGCACAGCACTTTTTGCCTGGCAGTTCTTTCGCTATTTCTTTTTTTACCTCTGAGGAAAAAGACATCACGCACCTCTTTCACAGGCCTTGTAAAATACACACTTCACCGCCTCGGCAAGCGCACGCGGGTCATGCCTGAAAAATCCGCCGGAGACCTGTCCTGTCCGTCTCCTGCATAATTCCACGCCCATATGCCGCACCGCCTCGTCATCGCAGTTCACCCTGTATGAGCCGTCCCGGTTATACCTGTACATATCTCCCGGATACCAGTTATTGACTACACATGTGTCAAATATTCTGCCCCCGGCGTGCTTGAAAATCGCTGCGATATGCTCCGACACCGTATACCCGTCCGTCTCTCCCGGCTGGGTCATAAGATTGCAGATGTATATTTTCACCGCGTCCGACGCCATAATGGCGTCGGCAACACCGTCAACTAAAATATTGGGAATAACACTGGTGTACAGGCTGCCGGGACCAAGCACTATCACATCGGCTCCGTTTATGGCGTCAATACAGTCCTTCAGAGGCTTAACATTCTCCGGCACAA
The DNA here is from genome assembly GCA_904420055.1 of Candidatus Alloscillospira gallinarum. Taxonomy (GTDB): domain Bacteria; phylum Bacillota; class Clostridia; order Oscillospirales; family Oscillospiraceae; genus Alloscillospira; species Alloscillospira gallinarum. The sequence goes on from CAJFTV010000065.1 coordinate 4,489, forward strand.
GACATATTTTGTCTATTCCGCATTTGTGTTTCTTCTGCGCCTCCACTATTCCGCACTCACCAAATACGTCCATGCCGTTATTCAGCACTGCCTTAATCCAAACGTTGTCGTTTGTCACCGGCAGCACCCTGCCGCGAACCGCCAAAAGTCTCTCCGTATTTTTTATGGCGCGGCTGAAAGAGCCGGATATGCCGTACATCGCGGCAATAAGAAGATTTCCAAAACACTGGCCCGTAAGGTCGCCGTTTTCAAACCTGTAGTTAACAAGCTTTTCCGTCATGGAATCCGTGTCCGCCAGCGCCAGTAGGCAATTTCTTATATCTCCCGGAGGCGGCATGGAAAACTGGTCCCGTATAACACCGGAGCCTCCGCCATCGTCCGTGACAGTGACAATCCCGGTTATATCCCAATCCGTATAATCCTTTAGTCCTTTCAGCATATTGGGCATGCCCGTACCGCCTCCCACACACACGATGCGGGGGCGCGCTCTGCCCGAAAAGTTTATTTTGTCCATTTATCCGAATCCCTGTGGAAACATTCGGCATCATAGCCCTTTTCCACTATAGCATTAGTCAGTTTTACGGCCACCGCCACAGAGCGGTGCCTTCCCCCGGTGCAGCCAACCGCTATAAGCAAATTGCGCCGCCCCTCTTCAATATAATGCGGAATGAGAAACAGCAGAAGGTCTGACACCTTGTCCACAAATTTGGCAGCCACCTCATTAGAAAAGATATAGTCCTGCACCTCGTGGTCAAGTCCGGTCTTGTCCTTTAAGTTGCTGATATAGTATGGGTTAGGCAGGAACCGCACATCAAACACATAGTCTGCGTCTGTCGGTATGCCGTTTTTATACCCGAATGACACGAAATTCAAAGACAGCTGTTTTGCCTCTGATGTGTCGGAAAATGTCTTATAAATGCTTCTATTCAGCTGTCCAATGGTAAGACGCGACGTATCTATTACGCTGTCTGCACGCTGGAGTATCGGCTGCATGAGACGGCGCTCTTTTTCAACGGCATTTTCGAGACTTATCCCGTCAGGGTCCAGCGGGTGGCGCCGGCGGGTCTCCTTATACCGCTTTACAATTACATCTGTAGACGCAGTTACAAACAGTATCCTGTAGCTTCCGCCCGACGTCTCAATCTCCGCCAGGGCGCTGAAGAACTTGTCAAAATCGCTTATGCTGCGCACATCTGTTACAAGGGCAACACGCTCATATATCCCCCTTGTCGCAAGACACAGGTCCACAAACTTGGGTATCATCTCCACGGGCATATTGTCCACACAGTAATACCCCATGTCTTCCATGGCAGCCGCAGTCTGGCTTTTACCCGCACCTGATAAACCTGAAATTATCACAATATCCATTAAAGATTAACGCCGCCTCTTCTGATTATCCTGACCTCCGGCTCCAGAGCTGTGCCGGTTTTCCTGTATACTCTGTCTTTAACCTGCTCCATGAGGCTGTACACGTCCTCAAACGTGGCGTTTCCGCAATTCACCACAAAGCCTGCATGCTTTTTTGAAACCTGCGCTCCCCCGACCGTGAAGCCTTTCAGGCCGCATTCTTCAATCATCGCAGCAGCATATCCCGTCTTTGGCCGCTTGAACGTGCTGCCCGCACTCGGCATATCAAGGGGCTGGCTCTGCCGCCGCTTTAATGATAGTTCTTCCATGCGGGATTTTATCTCATCACGGTTGCCCCGAGAAAGCTCAATTTTGCACTTGAGGATAATATGCCCATTTTCAGAAAAAACACTGTGCCGGTAAGAAAACTCCAGTTCACTGCCGCTGAAAGCCGATATCTCCCCCTGGCTGTCAAAGGAGCTAACCTCTTTAACTACATCTTTCAGTTCCCCGCCATAGGCACCGGCATTCATGAACACGCCGCCTCCCAATGTACCGGGAATACCGTGGGCAAATTCAAGACCACAAAGGCCATTGTTCATAGCAAAAACCGCAAGCCTTGCAAGTGTCGTGCCCGCTTCTGCCTCAATTATCCCTTCGGCTGAAAGTCTTATTTCAGAGAACCCTCCGTGAGTCATTATTACAGGAAAGCCCAGTTCACCGTCCTCAATGAGAAGATTTGTGCCGTTTCCAACAATCAGCGGCACTATTCCCTCACTGGTAAAAAATCTGTAGACAGCTATCAGTTCTTCACTTGTGGCAGGAACTGCAAAAAACGGGGTAACACCTCCGATTTTAAACGAAGTGTGGTTTTTCATGCTCTCATTCCTGAGAATTCTGAGCTTTGGAAAGCTCTTTAAAAGCAAGTTTTCTGCGCTGTTGTATATATCCATTAATCAGATATTACCTTTCAATAAATGACTGTTTATGCGCTCTGTAAACTCTTTCGCCGAGTTAAAGCCCATTACCTTCTGTCTGAACTCCAGGGCCGCGACTTCAATAATTACCGATATATTTCGTCCAGGGCGCACCGGAACTGTGTGGGACACGAGCTTTACGCCCAAAATTTCTTCATAGCTCTCCTTAAGCCCCAGGCGGTCGTATACCTCGCCCTCTCTCCATGGCTCAAGGTGAACTACAATTGCAATATCCTGGAAAGACTTAACGGCACTGACGCCAAATGTGCGCCGGACATCTATAATCCCTATGCCCCTGAGCTCCACATAATACTTTATAAGCTCCGGCGCCTCTCCCATGAGCTTGTCAATATCTGTGCGCTTTATCTCAACAGCGTCGTCGGCGACAAGACGGTGACCGCGCTTTATGAGCTCTATGGCCGTCTCGCTCTTTCCTATGCCGCTTTCGCCCAGTATAAGAACACCGATACCGTAAACCTCAACCAGAACACCGTGGCGCGTTATTCTCGGCGCGAGCTCACGCCCCAGGACACGAAGCACATCAGTCATAATCTGAGATGTATTGCTGGAAGTGGAAAATACGGATATGTCATACTGCTTTGCAGACTCCAGCATTTCAACGCCGGGGTCACGGTCGCTTGTCACGATTACCGCCGGCACCTTTCTGGAGAACAGGTCATCGTACTTTCTTCTCCTCTCGGCAGAGGAATACGGCGCTACAAATTCAATCTCCATTCCGCCCAATATCTGTATGCGGTTTGGGTCAAAATATGTATAAAATCCGTCCAGCTGAAGACTGGGACGGTGCACCTCGGCATTTGTCAGAAGTTTTTCATCATAATCGGTTGATTTATACAGAGGCTTTAAATTAAGCTCCTCAGCCATGCTTTTCAATTTGAAGGAAAATGTTTGCTCCATCTTAATACCCTCCGTTTATTTTACGCTATAACATTAGCTCTTATTAACTCAATTTATGTAAATTCTATACAATTTTTCTCTTTTTTGCAATACTTTTACTTGGAAAAGCTGCAATATTTAAATTATTTAATTATTTTAAAAAAACACTTGCAATTTTCGGTACATTCTGGTATTATTATTAACGCTGTTCAAATAGTAGTATTATCAAGGAGGTGCAGCAAATGGCTAAGTGTGAATTTTGTGATAAGGGCGTTTCCTTTGGCATACAGGTAAGCCACTCCCACAGACGCAGCAACAGAACTTGGAAGCCCAACGTAAAGCGTGTTAAGGCTGTCGTAGACGGCTCACCCCGTCACGTATATGTTTGTACTCGTTGCCTCCGTAGCGGCAAGGTTACCCGTGCTGTCTGATTTTAAAATATGAAGCTCGCCTTTTAAGGCGGGCTTTTTATTTTTCTTAAATTCCTAAAGCGCCGGACACATTGTGTCCGGCGCTTTAATCCTTGACAATTTATGCAAGCTGGTCTGTTCTGGAAATCAGGTCATCCTGGAGCGACTTGTCAAGCTCCACAAAGTATGCTGAAAATCCCGCAATGCGAATTACAAGGTTTTTGTACTTCTCCGGGTCCTCCTGGGCACTTCTCAGCTGGTCGCCGCCGACTACATTGTACTGTATGTGCATGCCTCCGAGCTGGAAGAATGTCTCCACAAGGCTTCGCAGCTTCATAATCCCCTCGTCCCCCTGGACCGTGGCCGGGTGGAACTTCATGTTGAGCAGCGTGCCGTTTCTGAATGCCGCATGATTAATAGATGCAACAGACTTCAGCACAGCCGCGGGACCGTTCTTGTCGAGCCCCTGTTTCGGCGACACGCCGTCGGCCAGCGGCTCCATGGCCTTTCTGCCGTCAGGCGTCGCCCAGCAGCGCTTGCCGTTTACAATGTGTGTAGACACCGGATAAATTCCCGCCTGCCATACGTTGCCCCTGTCACTTGTGCACTTTAAAAACTCATTTGCAAATATCTCCATGGACTCCCTGGCGATGTCGTCCACATATTTAATGTCGTTTCCGTACCTCGGCACCTCGTTGAGTATTTTCTGGCGCAGCGGCTCATATCCTTCCCAGTCAGCCATAACAGCGTCATAAAGCTCCCGGGTGGTACAGTAATCATGGTCATAACACATGTATTTTATAACCGCCAGACTGTCTGCCACATTTGCACAGCCAACACCCGATGAACCACTTGAATTATATTTTGCCCCTCCGTACATGACGTCCTTTCCTGACTCCATGCAGCCGGTCATTGTGGCTGACAGCGCCGGTATAGGCATCATTTCGCGGTACATGAGCCAGAAGAGATTTGACATTGACACATGCCAGTGAACATAATGGGCAACCTGTTTTTTGTAGGCGTCCATAAGCTGGTCAAAATTCTCATAGTCATAGAGATATCCGGTTCCGAAACCGGAATCCTCGCCGGTGAGCTTATTTATGCCGTTATTTATGAGCATAGTTATTATATTGCCCATGTTGAGATACGTTGCCCTTCCAAGGCCTCCGCAGCACGGGAAGTCGTTTCCGGCACCTGCCGGTTCAACACAGCCGATTATGCAGTAGTCCCGCGCATCTTCAAGAGTAAAGCCTCTCTCCAAGAGTGTGGGGATTATAATTTCATCATTCTGAAGCGTGGGTATTCCTCCCACCCTTTTGGTGCACTCAATCGCAGCCTCCCAGAGTTTATCCGGTGTATTCCTGTGTATTCTCAGCGAGAGCGGAGGCTCATGCAGGTCAAGCCGCGCAATGGCGTTCAGCATGAGGTATGAAACTTCATTTGTGGCGTCGGTGCCGTCAGGCTTTACTCCCCCAAGGGACATATGCTGTCCGGAGGAATACCCGCCTGAATTAATTGCCGCCGCTGTGGTCTTTGTAACAACTGCCTCAGAAATTTTTAAAAAGAAGCAATCTACAATCTCCTGAGCCTCATCAAGGGTAATTTTGCCCTCTGCCAGGTCTTTTTCAAGATACTTCCCGGTGTACTGGTCAAATCTGCCGAAAGTCAGTCCGTGGAGCTGCCCCTCATAGCACAGAGTTAAATGGTAGATATATGTGGCCTGAACAGCTTCCCAGAAATTTCTGGCGGGATACTCAATAATGTGGTTCAGAGACTCAGCCATCATCTTGAGTTCCTTCCGGCGCTCCGGCGTGTATTTTTCCATCTCAGACATCTTCTCACACTCAGCGGCATAGCGCTTTGCAAGAGTTATTACCGCATCACAGTATATTACAATAGAGCGGTAAAACAGATGCTTCTGGGCATCTCCCTCCATAAGGTTGCCGTTTAATTCACGCAGCTTCTCCTGCGCCTCTGCCTTAACCGCCGCAAACCCCTTGTCAATTGCCACAGAGTAATTTGCAGAAAAATGTCCTATGGGATTTCCGCCTGTTCCTGTGCGGTTAAACGGTATTATCTTGGCAGATTCTACCGGGTAAAACTCATCAGGTATTGTTGCATCGCAGTGGGCGGCAAGACTGTGTGTATCCCAATAATCGGCGATAGAACAGATATAATCCGCGTCCTCTTTGGATATTTCATTATACTCCTCATAGGCCTGCCGTTTATAATACTGTCCGGACTGGAGCTCCTCAACCATCCACCGTACGCCGCCAAACTCCGGGTTTAAAGTAGCCCCGTGATAATCAGGTGTCAGATTTCCCACTATAAGGTCATCGTCCCCGACCCACACAGTCATCTGACTGCATATAGCCTGCATGCACTTAGCCCTTTTAAGCTGGCTCTGCTCCGCCTCGTGTGACTTATAAAATTCCGTAATTATACGCGGTCTCTCACTGGAAAAACGCGGAGTTGTACTCCGGTATTTATCTCTCATTCGCTGAACTCTGTCTGTAATAGGTCCAAACGTGTACATACCTGTATATCGCTCCTTTCAGTAATTCCACAAAATACTTCTGTGTACATAATACTCCCGCAGGCATTAGCCTGCAATACGCCGTTAACACATTTAACGAATGTGTGCATGATATAGAAACAATCTCCGCCGCTTTGTCTGCCGGCGGCATATAGTTTTTTACTTCCCGAAAAAGCTGTCGCAGAGGCGTAACTTCTTAATACTGAATGAGAAGGCAAACACGGAGAAAAAAACATAAAACCGGGGCATTTTTGCCCCGGTCCAAAATTACGCCGCTACAAGTATCTGGTTTTTCAGTATATTAAACAGCTTTTCAAATATTATTTTGTATCCCTTTTCAGAAGGGTGTATCCCATCTTTTGAAATAAGGGACTTAAAGTCCTTTCTCGGCAGTATCTCCGCCCGCATATCAATAACCGGATTGCCGCTTGACATGGCATAGTTCAATATGGCATTGGAATAATACTCCTGATAGCGGTAAATCATGTCCACATCTCCCAGCCATTTCACGATATTGTCCCGGCTTATACCGTTTCTTGTGATATATCTCAGATATTTCTCCGAATCGATTGGCGGCAGTGTCATAAGCACAGGCGTAGCGCCTGTGGATTTTATCTTTTTTACCATGCTGTCCAGAATGCTGACAAACTTATCCAGACATGTCTTTGGCAGATGTTCGCCGTCCGGATTTTCCGCCACTTCCTGCCAGTTAAAATTGCAGTCATTACCGCCGTACTCAACAAGGGCATATTTACACTGAAGTCCCTGCTCAATATCCCGGTCCAGTATAGCATTTCCCTTTTCAATCGAAGCGCCAAACTTGGCCCTGTTTATTATCTTAACAGGCAGCTCTTTAAAGCTCTTCAGAAATTCATCTATATGAAAATGATACCTCATATCCTCGTCCGGACATGTTGCCTTCATGATTGAATCTCCATAGACGTAAATTGCACCAAATTCCGACATAATAAAGAGCACCTCCATATAACATAGTATTTATTACCACTTCTCCTATATTTTATTCGCTATTTTCTGATATGTCAATATCAATTGACAAAATTTCTACAATTATGTATCATGTCTGAAAGGAGTTGATTACCGTGACAAATCGGATTCCGTTCACATGCCCCAGCTGGAATGAGCTGCCGCTCTTGGAATTGTATATGGACCAGGTAATAATTATAATTGAGGAATCCTTAACACCTATGCTCCCCGGAATTCCAAAAATTATTACCCCCACTATGATAAACAACTATGTAAAGCAGAAAATACTACCCCCCACGGTAAAGAAAAAATATAACAGGAAGCACTTGTCCGAACTTATTATGATTACTCTCCTGAAAACAGTGTTCAACTCCGAGGAGATAATACTAATACTAAATACCCTCCGCCAGCACGGTACGCCAATGGCAGCATACAACCTGTTCTGCAATATTTTAAAAAGCAGGCTGGACCCTGATTATGCCAGCTCCGACGTTGAAAAAGCCGACCCGATAGTCGTATCTGCAATATCATGTCTTGCCGGTAAAATGGAATTTTCACATAGAATATATTCAAATAGTGAAGGCACGGCTCAATGATTTTTTATCATTGACACCTTTACCCGCATATGATATTATGCAAATATTAAAGCTAAATATCGTGCAGGCAGAATTCTTCTGCCGGGTTACATTGTAACAGCAGTTTTTCTGCGGGACTTTTTCTTTAGTCCCGCAGTTTTTTTGTATGACACCTAAACGGCTGGCACACCATTATAATATTCTGAGGTGATACCATGACGCATCTTTTGTACAAATTATTTCTCAAAAACCGCAGTCCCCAGTCCCCCGACGGCCGCACGGCATACGGAAAGCTCTCCGGCGCAGTTGGCATATTCTGCAATATTATACTCTTCGCCGCAAAGCTGACCGCCGGACTTCTCTCCGGGTCTGTCGCTATTACGGCAGATGCTGTAAACAACCTGTCGGACGCCTCTTCCAGTATAATAAGTCTGCTGGGCTTCAAGCTTGCGAGCCGTCCCGCCGACCCGGAGCACCCTTACGGCCACGGACGGTATGAATATCTTTCAGCGCTCTTCATATCGATAATTATAATTCTAATCGGTTTTGAGCTTTTAAAGTCCGGCATCGACAAAATAATCCACCCGGAGGACGTGGAGTTTAACCTCGTATTTGCCGGAATTTTAGTATTTTCCATACTTGTAAAGCTGTGGATGATGCTGTTCAACAAAAAAACCGGCAGGCTGATAAACTCTCAAACTCTTATCGCCACAGCAACCGACAGCCGAAATGACGTAATTGCCACTTTTGCAGTCCTTGCCGCCTCAATTATCTCGTACTTCGCTGACATTCAGCTCGATGGTTATATGGGCGTAGCCGTATCCCTGTTTATACTTTACAGCGGAGTAATGCTCATTCGCGATACACTTGACCCGCTTCTTGGGAAAGCGCCTGACAGCGCACTCGTGGAGGAAATAAGAAAGACTATTTTAAGTTATCCGGGTGTCATATCCGCCCATGACCTTATGGTGCACGACTACGGTCCCGGCAGGCAGTTTGCCAGCGTACATGTAGAAATGTCCGCTGATGCTGACGTAATAGAGAGCCACGACGTCCTGGACAACATTGAACGTGACTTCCTGCAAAATATGGGTATTCATATGGTGGTTCACTATGACCCAATATCCACAAGCGATTCTTTTACATGTGAAATACGCAAATGGCTGAGCGAGCAAATTAAAACCATTGACGAACGCCTGACAATACACGACCTTCGTGTGGTACATGGCATAACACACACAAACGTAATATTTGACTGCGTCGCTCCATACGGCATAAATATCGAAGACGGTATTTTGAAAAATAAAATAGACACACTTGTCAAGTCAAAATATCCTGACTGCAACACAGTTATAACAATCGACCGAAGCTTTGCCACTATTGCAGATTGACGCTTCAAGGTCAGGTAAACTCAAGCCCACTCGAAGTGAGTGGGCTTGAAGTTTTACTTAATAAAAATCGGCACTGAACAATTCAGTGCCGATTAAACTTTAATTTACTTATTGACAGCTGCCTCAGCCTTCTGCTTTTTGAGAAGCCTGTTAATTATGAGCATCATAATGATAGGCACAACAGCCGTTATAGCGCCCATAATAAATGTGGGTACAGGGTCGCTCTTCAGGAAAGAGCTGGAAATCCAGTTGAAGAATATCGAGCTAAATCCCAGTGCCAGCATAATAACGCCGTAGTTCGTACCGGAATTCTTGGGGCCGAAGAAATCGGTGCTCATAGCGGCGTGAATTGCGGACGGTCCGCCGTAAGCAAAGGCGATTATCGCAATGACGATAACATATGGCACACCAGTTACAAATGTCATACAGAGTGCGCCAACAATTGTTAAAACGCACAGTATAATCATTGTGGCCACGCGGCCGATTTTATCAGAGAGCCAGGACATCAAAAGACGTCCGGCAGCGTTTGTCACGCCAGTAAAGGAAACTGCAAAAACTGCCATGCTCTCGGCCATACCGCGGTCAACAGCAAGAGTTTTTATAATCGGGGAGGCCAAATTCCATGTGCCGTTAATAAAGAACATGCTTCCAAACAGGCACCAGAAAGGAGCTGTTTTTATCGCCTGTCCCAGAGTATAGTTTTTCTGGTTAACAGGTGCCTTTGCCGCCGGAAGATTGAGAGATGAAATATAGTTCTCAGATGGCAGCCTTATCATTGTACAGCCAACGAGACCGAGAACGAGGAACACGCCTGCCAGTATAAAGAACACAGCCGTAAAATTGACGGTTAACGCATCAGAACCGCTGGCAAGAGTTACCGAACCAGTCTTAAAAGCGTTCATCAGCCAGTTTGATACCGGTGAAAAGATGACAGTTGAAAAGCCGAATGCAGATACTGCAAGACCAGACGCAAGTCCTCTTTTATGCGGCAGCCACTTCTGGATACATGAAATACATGCGCCGTAAGCAATACCTGAACCAAGTCCGCCCATAACACAGTATGTACCGTAGATAAGGCCGATTGTATCCTTATTGAGAACACCGGTCAGGCCAACACCCAGGCCAAAAAGGATTACGCCCAGGTATGCCGCAAATTTTGCTCCCTTCTTGTCGTTGATAAATCCGCCGACAAGATTTCCGAGAACAAACGCCAGCAGCATTATGGAAGATACCATCTTTGCTGCCTCAGCTGAGAACGCAAATGTGGCCTGTATAGGGCCGCTGAATACGCTCCACAGGTAGATGATTCCCACGCATAACTGGACAATCAGACACCCAATTATTGAGGGAACAGATGATTCTTTTTTCATTTTCTCCTCTTCTTTCTTTGAATTTAGCTTTGCTTAATATAAAACACTACAAGTATAATGCCATCTTTACGCTCTGTCAATGGACTGCTGATAATATTTTTTGTAATGTGTATAATGAAAAACATGCATCATAATTGCACATTTTTAACAAAACAGTTGACTTCTTTAGCCTTGAAATATATAATTGTTATAAAACATATACAGGAGGGGCAATTACATGGCAGATTACATACACTTTTCACCTGATGAGCTGAAAATACTCAAAATGCAGCCGGCGATGTTCGGTCCGGATACAGAGGTCTTCAACACCCCTATAACCCCCGGTGAAAATCTCCGTATGCTGTATGAGGGAAAGACACCTCTCTGGGCACCGTTTTCAACCGGTGAGACAAATCACATAATGATTGATGTGGATCCGGAAAATATGGCGCGCAATCCCAAGCCCGGATACGGCAAGGACGGCTGGGGTGTTGACTGGATTTATGTTGAGGTCGCCGGAGGCGCTATGGTAAAGCCCGGCTCTCCTCTGGTTCCGGATATCAATGAATGGGAAAAATATGTCACTGTTCCTGACCCTGACACATGGGACTGGGCAGGCTGCTATGAGCGCGCAAAGCCAAACCTTGATCCGAACAAGCTAACATATATAGGCGTCCCCGGCTGCCTTTTTGAGCGGCTTATTGCCATATTGGATTTTGCCAATGCCGCCGTGGCTCTGATAGACGACGACCAGAAGGAAGCTGTACACCGATTTTTCCGTGTAGTCACTGATGTTCATAAGAAGTTTTATACCAACTGCAAGAAGTGGTTTAATGCCGACATAGTAAACTTTAACGACGACTGGGGCTCCCAGCGGGCCGAGTTCTTTTCTGTCGCAACGGCGAGGGAAATGCTCCTTCCGTATATAAAAGAGCTTGTAGAGCATGTACACAGCCTTGGAATGTACTGGGATTTACACTGCTGCGGCTTTGTAGAGGGATTTGTGCCGCTGTTTGTAGAAGCGGGATATGACTCATGGGGCGGACAGCCATTAAACGACAAGTGGAAACTAAAGCAGC
>CAJFTV010000066.1 GCA_904420055.1 Candidatus Alloscillospira gallinarum
GTCCATTTTCTGGTCGAGGACAGGTGAGTTTTCCGAGAAAAACAGACACTCCTCCATGTAAAAGCTGTCGGTTGTGTCAATGCTGAATTTTATATCTGCCAGGGTGTACATGGTGTAAAAAGACCAGTACAGCTCATTTATGCGGTCAAGCTCCGCTGTTATCTCGCTGTAGCTGTAACTGTCTCCATTTTCTGCCACATTGTCAATCATACTAAACAGCAGGTCTGTATCAGGCCGCTCATAAACCATCGAGGAGTATGGAATGGTGCCTCGGTCCGACGGCAAGATGCTTTCTTCGTTTTGCCTTACTATGTGGGAGACGATAAATATCAAGATGGCTATGACAAGCAAGATGGCCAGCAGACGAAACAGGGGAGACGTTTTTCGCCTGGGCCGGCCCGCCGGGGGACCGCCTTCCGGTGCCTCTTTGAATCCAGTACCATGGCTTTCATAAGTCTCACGAAAGCCTGTGCCGTAGTGATAACCACCGGCAGGACCGCTGCCCTCCTGCGGCACGTTAAAATCATACTGCCGGCCGTAGTCTCGGTCATTGAGATTTATACCCATAGTCAGTTGCCTTTCTGCAATACAGCGTAGTGGTACGCAAGCTTGTAGTCCTCAAGTTCCTTATAGCAACGCTCCAGCGCGGCGTAGAGGGGGAGGGTGTTAAGTCCCATGTCCTCTGCCCCGGTGAGAAGCTCCCGTGCCTTTTTGATGTCGTCCTTTTCAAGAGCCAAAAGGCCGAGGAGATAAAGGCGTTTGGCCTCCTTTGTGTCTGCCAGCTCGTCGGGGAGCCGGGAGATGAGAGATTCGGCCAGCTCTTTTTCTCCCGTTTTTATGAGGTACTCAACCCTTGCCAGAGTGTATCTCGTCTGAAAAGATATGGCTTTTACAGCCCTCTCGTATCCCGCGGCGCTGTTCTCAAAGTCGTTCAGGTCGGAACCCAGCGCGCACTCGGATAAAATGAGATTCATCTCCGCATCGATTGACGGAGCGTAATAGAGGCCCTGCCTGTTGTAGTAAGCGGCAAGGTCTGCGTGTTCCTTTGCCAGAGTCATGTCCCCATCTTCAAGGTATTGACGGGCAAGGGCCGCGTCGGACAGGGTGTGGAGAAGATATCCCTCTTCAGTAGAGCCGCAGGTTTTGGACTCCTCAAGAAGCGATATACACAGGTCGTAATCTCCCTGGCGCAGCGCCTGGCGCATTCTGTCCAGCCCGTCGGGGCTCGTGCCGTCGGACAGAGTGAGGTCAGACATGAAATATGCCGCAGAGAGACCCAGCCGCCCGGACAGGTATTCAAGTGTCTTTACAGAGGGGGTGGCGCTGTCGTTTTCAATTTTTGAGAGCATGTTTCGTGTTATCTGGTCGCCCACAAGCTCCTTTTGCGTCATGCCGCGGTCAATGCGCGCCTGACGTATCTTCTGTCCTAAAGTCATACAGCTTACCCTCCGGTAAATATAATTTACAGTGCAAATATTAAAAAACAGCCCCACGCCGTTTTTGCACAGCTTTACTGTGGTATATGGGTACCGTAGGAAAAAACGGCAGCGTGCTCAATGCAAAGCCCTGCGGCGGCAGCGTCAGGAGAGCTGTGGCAAGATGTAAAAAAGCAATAAGAATTACGCGCCCTTTTAATGGCTCAAAAGGGCGCACATGAAACGCATTTACATTTCCGCGCTGTCTCAGCGGCTGCGGCGGCGAGTTTTCTTTTCGGAGTACTGGCGTACCCCGGCCATCTTGCTGTCGGAGTCCTGCATAAAGCGCTTGAGCTTATCCTCAAAAGAGGCATCTGCCGACTGACGCATTGGCACATAGTCCGGCGGCTGCTGGCTGCGGCCCTGAGAGGGAGCGGGACGTCTGCCGGACTGGCCGCTTCTTCTGGGTTCCTGATGCTCTTTTTTGGGAGGAGACGGCAGCGCGGCCTTAATTGAGAGGTTGAGCCTTCCGTTTTCGTCAATGCTCAATACCTTGACCTGTACCTCCTGCCCTTCGGTAAGAAAATCGCTTACGTTGTTTACAAAGGTGTTTGCAATCTCAGAGATATGTACGAGTCCCGATTTGCCCGGCGCTACAGTTACAAATGCGCCGAATTTGGTGATACCTGTGACCTTCCCGGCCAGAATGCTTCCTGCTTCTAAATTCATAGGAAAAGAAATACCCTCTCATTAGTATATATTTTTGTTAACGAACCGTTTTTAGTTATCGGAATCGTAAAACACCTTTTCACCCGGACCCACAAGGCCCAGCTCATCTCTGGCGACGTCTGCCAGAACATCGTCGTCATCGCTGTTTTCTACTTTATACTGCAGTTCTGCGTTTTGAACTTCCATGTCGTTTATCTGCTGCTTGAGCGCGTCGTTCTCGGCGTTTTTGTCGTTTGTCTTTGCTTTCATTGACACAATTGTAACAGCGGCAAAAATAACAAGGGCGAACACAATTATTTTAGTAATAATACTTGCCTTTTTCAGTCTCATCAGTATGTCCTTCCGTTTTAGCAAAAGTTTTCCCACCGTCTGACAGGCAAAGATTTCTGTCCAGTCTTATTGTATACCATTTTTTCTTATAATAAAAGATTTTTTTAAGGAAAATTGCGGTTTTTTTTGCAAAACCTATGGCAAAAATGAATGGTGAAAGCAAAACTCGAATTATTTTTTCCAGAAAATCAGCAAATAATAGTAAAAGTGCTGTCACAGCCTTTGAAAACAGGGCAAAGTAAACTGCACAGCCAAGAAGCGAGACAAAAGGCATGTACAGGCGGTATACGCCGCCACCGCCGATGAACCCCAGCAGAAACAGGGCGCAGGCATATATAAGGCAAAAAAGAAGGTCAGTCACGGCGGTTATAACGCGTCCGCCTCTGAACTTGCGCCGAAGGACCCTGAACAGGTCGTATAAAATGCCTGCCAAGATACCGGAGAGCAGTGTGACGGCAAGGGTCACAAGCTGGTCGGTTACGTATACTCTCATTTAAATAGCCTTTTGAAAAGTCCCTTGTCAGAACCGGACCTGCTGTCGTAAAGTATGCCGTCAATATCGCCGGCTACTACGATTTCCCCGGTTTCAAGGCTCAGCTTTTCCATGTGCATGCCCTGTCCCTGTATCGTCATGCCGCCCATACATGTGTCGATGGTTATCTCTTCATCGTCAAAGCGGTCCACGTGGGAGACGCCGGTTATCTTCAATGTCTTGCGCCCTGTAAGGGTTAAATTGTGCTCCTGTGAGGAGGGACGTTCCGTGTATGCCATATTTTTCACCTCTTAATTATTATCATATATAAATATATGTCCTGGAGAATAGGGCTATAACCCGGAAAAACGGTTAACATGCCGGAAATTTTTTGACGTGAAGGCAGAAGTTTTTTGATGTAAAAACTGATACGCCGGGTCTTTTCGGCGAAGGGAAAGATATTCTGCGATATTTAACAGTTGACAAATTTGTTACCAAGTTGTATTATCTGTGTAACCATTTGTTACTATTGTGAGATAGGAGTTGATTTGAATTGGACGAACACATGATTACCGGAAGTATGAGTACCACGGGGGAGTGTGTATCGAAAAAAAGAAAGAAAAATAGACTGCGCGTTTTAAGTGCGGCGCTGGCCGCCTCGTTAGTTCTGGCAGGCTCCACGGTATTTTCTCAGGTCGGATATGCGGTCAGCGTAGACGGCCAGGTTGTGGGCTCGGGACGTAATATAGATGAAATTAAGGAAGCGGTTGAGCATGTTGAAGAGCGGGTTTCCGGGATATTGGGCGAGGAATATATTCTCGACAAGGTGAGCTACGAAAAGTACATTGGCTCGGCAGATACAGAGGAGGAGCTGGAAAGGGCGCTCATGGAGAGCGTTGAGTGCGTTGAGGAGATGTATGTTTTAAAACTGAACGGCGCAGCCGTGGCCGGAGCGGTGAGCGAGGCGGACATTAACTCCGCTGTAAATATGGTTATGGAAAAATACGCGCCGGAGATTGACGGCAATATAAGCTATATTGAGGGTATGGAAACAGCTTTTGAGTACGCCCCCTGCGACCTTTTAATGACTGCGGAAGAAATTGCCTCAGCAATTGACCCGGAGACGGGTACGGCAGGTGCTACCGTTATGAGCGTGGCCAGCGAGGAGACATTTGAGACGGTCTCATTTGACGTGGAATACACCATAGATGACAGTATGTACCAGGGTGAGAGCCGCGTTGTACAGGAGGGCTCGGACGGTGAGATTGTCACCACCTGGAGCGTAGAGTATGAAAACGGACAGGAAGTTTCACGCAGCGCAAAGTCAGTGGAGACAAGCGTTGAGCCTGTAAACGAGATAATAGCGCAGGGGACAATGGAGCGCCCGTATTATATGTCCTACGGCTCATATATCTGGCCCGCGGAGGGAGTTATAACCTCTTACTATGGGTACAGAGATGTCTCAGTTGGAACTTCTTATCACGATGGTCTTGACATCGCAGGACAGTACCGCAGCTATGTTGTGGCCGCCGACGGAGGCAGGGTAATATATGCCCAATATAACAGCGCACTGGGAAACCTTGTCAAGATACAGCATGACAACGGTGATATAACCTGGTACGGGCACAACGACGAGCTGTGTGTGTCTGAGGGGGACCTTGTGGGCCGGGGGCAGGTGATTGCATACATGGGCTCTACAGGCGTTTCCACCGGAAATCACGTTCATTTTGAAATTCACAGAGACGGCCAGTCGGTTGACCCGCTTGATTATTTGCCGTAAATAAAGGTCCGGAACCTAAAAGGTTCCGGACTTTGTTTTGCAAACGGGATACACGGAGATAACTTGTTGAAGGCTTAATTCATACGGGTTGAAGTGGAATAAAATAATGCCAAGGCAGTTACGGATAAACTTGACACAAAATGATGAAAGAAGTAAAATTTTATTAAATGTAAATGCACAGGAAATAAGAATTTAGATGTACGAGTGTATAACCATTAATGCATCACAAATAAGAGGTGTAAGAGTGTGAAAAAAAGCTTATTGTTGTCGTTGGTCCTCGCGACTGTACTGCTGCTGAGCTCATGCGGAGCCGAGCCACAGAAGGACCAGGGAGTACAGGACAATACCGGAGCTTCTCAGACGGAAAACGGTAGCGGTGGAGGGCTTTCTGAAGAAGATAAGACAACCGGAACCGAAGAAGTGGCTGAGGAAGAGCGGGAGTTTACAGGTATTTCCTACAATAATATAGGAGATACGGTTACGTTTGGCGGTTATGAGCAGGATAATGACACCGGAAACGGGACAGAATTAATTGAATGGGTCGTACTGGATACAGACGGTGAAAATGTACTTCTGCTGAGTAAATACGGACTTGACGCTCAGGCATATAATACCAGCGGTGAAACGGTAACGTGGGAAAACAGCACTTTACGCAGATGGCTGAACGAGACGTTTTATGAAGCGGCTTTTAACGAGGCAGAGCGGCAGGCGATTGTTACGGTAACAAACGTAAATCCGGATAACGAGAGATGGGGTACGTCCGGAGGAAACGACACGGAAGATATGGTTTTTCTTCTGAGTATAGATGAGACGGAAACATATTTTGCAGACAGAAACGACACGCTGTGGACAGAGGCAACGCCGTATGCAGTACAGCAGGGAGCGTTCGTTTCCGACGACGGTTGTTCACCCTGGTGGCTGCGTTCCCCCGGGGACGATAATGATGGTGGTTTTTGTGCGGCATACGTGGATTATCCCCCGACGGGTGTTGTTCTCAGCGGCTATGCAGCGGAAAGGAGCAGCCGTGTGGTGCGTCCGGCGGTATGGGTTAAGACCGGGACAGCAGGTTCCGGGAACTGACATACATAAAAAACTGCATAAGATATGTTTGAGGCAGGGTAAAGATACCCTGCCTCTGGTTTTTAAACGAGTTACGATTAATTTGGTTTTATGCGCAAAATCTGTGTTTACCGATAGTGACGATAAGGGGACGGGACCATATCCACGAGCTTGTGGCGGTAGAGGGATTAAAGTAGTAGATTGCGCCGCCGGAGGGGTCCCAGCCATTTATGGCGTCCCGTGCCGCGCGGTATGCGCTGTCTGCAACAGGCTCGTAAAACTGTCCGTCGTCAAGGCAGGAGAAGGCACCGGGCTGATAGATAACGCCTGAAAGAGAGTTCGGAAAAGATGGGTGTTTTATCCTGTTTAAAACAACAGCGCCCACCGCCACCTGTCCGATGTAGGGCTCGCCGCGTGCCTCGGCGGATATTAGCCGGGCGAGGAGGTCTATGTCGGCCGACTGGCTTGTGGAGGAGGAATCGGCAATACCCAGAGCGGCCAACGTGTCCTTTCCGGCTATGCCGTCAACCGTAAGACCGTTTTTCTCCTGGAACTGCCGGACGGCTTCCTCGGTACCGCTTCCGTATATTCCGTCAATCTCCCCGGAATAATAACCCCACTCGGACAGCTTTTCCTGTATCTCTGTTACGGTCTCGCCGTAAGAGCCCCGGCGGTAGGACGCGGCCTTTACCGTCTGAATGCACGAGATTAAAAAGATATTCAGTGCAAAAACCGCCGTCAGGGCGAGTATTAATTTCTTTTTCGTCTGCAATGTAAAAACTCCTTCGTATAATATGGCTTGTACCAATATTTTACGAAGGAGTTTAAAAGTTATGACTGGAAAATTATTCAGCAGACCCGGTCGTCACGCTCTTTTTTAATTTTTTGAATGAATTCGTCAAGTGTGGTCGTGCCCTGGTCGCCCTGTCCCCTCACACGGAGAGAGATGAGACCGGCCTCAGCCTCCTTGTCGCCCACAACTATCATATAGGGGATTTTCTGAGTCTGGGCCTCACGTATCTTGTATCCGATTTTCTCATTGCGGAAATCAGTCTCCACCCGGAAGCCCTCGTCAAAAAGGCGGCTGTATATTTTTTCCGCGTACTCTCTGGCCCTGTCGGTTATGGGCATAACCTTGACCTGAACAGGGGCGAGCCACAGGGGAAACGCACCGGCGTAGTGCTCGGTGAGTATTCCGATAAAGCGCTCAATTGAGCCGAAGGTCACAGTGTGAATCATAATCGGGCGGTGTTTCTGTCCGTCGGCGCCGGTATATTCAAGGTCAAAACGCTCAGGCATCTGGAAATCAAGCTGTATTGTGCCGCACTGCCATGTACGGCCGATGGCGTCCTCAAGGTGGAAGTCAATCTTTGGGCCGTAGAAAGCACCGTCTCCGGGGTTTATGATAAACTCCTTGCCGCTTGCCTCCAGAACCTGTCGGAGAATGTTCTCGCTGTTTTCGCGCACTTCCTCGGAGCCGATGAAGTCGTCAGGACAGGTGGAGAGCTCTATGTGGTAGTTAAAGCCGAACATGCTGTATACGGAGTCGATTTTGCGGATTACACCGGAAATCTCATCGAACATCTGGTCCTCGGTCATAAAGATGTGCGCGTCGTCCTGGGTAAAGCAGCGGACTCGCATGAGCCCGTGGAGGGCGCCTGACAGCTCGTGCCGGTGCACAAGGCCAAGCTCTCCCGCCCTTATGGGCAGGTCTTTGTATGACCACATGCGGCGCTTGTATGCCAGCATTCCGCCGGGGCAGTTCATTGGCTTTATTGCATAGGGGGCGTCGTCTATTGTGGTAAAGTACATATTCTCCTTGTAGTGGTCCCAGTGGCCGCTGCGGTGCCAGAGCTCTTCATTTAAAATCATGGGCGTCCTGATTTCCTCATATCCCCATTTCCTGTGGAGCTCGCGCCAGTATGTCTCCAGCTCGTTGCGGATTACCATGCCCTTTGGGAAGAAGAAGGGGAAGCCGGGCCCCTCGTCCATTATGGCAAAGAGGTCAAGCTCCCGGCCAAGCTTTCTGTGGTCACGCTTTTTTGCCTCCTCAATGCGGGCGAGATATGCGTCAAGCTCGTCTTTTTTGGGGAAGCATGTGCCGTAAATTCTCTGGAGCATTTTATTGTCGGAATTTCCGCGCCAGTATGCGCCGGTACAGCTTGTGAGCTTTATGGCGTTGCCCTTTATCCGGCCGGTTGAGTCCACATGGGGGCCGGCGCAGAGGTCTGTAAACTCGCCCTGCCTGTAAAAGCTTATTACCGCGTCCTCCGGCAGGTCATTTATCAGTTCTACTTTATACGGCTCGTCACGCATGAGCTCCAGGGCCTTGTCCCGGGGGAGTTCAAAGCGCTCTAAGGGCAGCTTTTCCTTACAGATTTTCCTCATTTCCATCTCAAGCTGCTCAAGAACTTCGGGAGTAAAGGTCACGTCGCTGTCAAAATCATAGTAAAAGCCGTCGGCAATGGCAGGGCCGATTGCCAGCTTTGTCTGGGGATACAGACGCTTTACCGCCTGAGCCAGAATGTGAGATGTGGTGTGCCGGTACATGTCACGGTACTCTTTGTTTTCAAATGTGTATTCCATGTTAGCTGCCTCCTGCGCTTAAATTAATATGTGTAATAGATAACAAAAACCCCTTTTGACCACATGTGGTCAAAAGGGGTGCGGATTTTATCGCACGGTTCCACCCTGATTTTAACTCATTCGGCGCTGTAACGTGCGCAAAACGGACAGGGCTAAAGACTTCACCCAGCCGGCTCAGGAGTGGTGACCGGCACAGTACGCTATCAAGCCGCTTTCAGCCGGGGCGGCTCTCTCTGTGGGGCGTATGTCTGCGCGGCGTCTCCGTCACAGCCAATTTCTAATGGTAATATTATCACCCCTTGTTTTTTATGTCAAGATAGGGAAAAATAATAGTGGAAAACATTTTTGTAAAGTGCAGGTTCATAATACTGTATTTTTTGCGGAAAAATGTAAAAACAGCTGTTTTAACCTGTACAATAATGTGATATCTTATACTCTGGAACAGAAAACTGTTATAAAACAGTTTGCGTTTTTTAAACATTTTGTTTTTCCTTTATTCATTGTTTTGTCACAAAGTAAATATATCATACAATTATCCAATAAAGAAAATCCTTAAAAAGGAGTGGAGCATATGTATAACAATCAAAATTACGGCAACGGCTTCGGTTCAGCTGAAGAGAAAAACGAGCAGACACCAAACGTCAATGCCGAGGGCAGCGAAGTGAAGGCTGAAAGCGGTGCAGAATATACAGAGGGTGACACCGGCTTTACACAGCCCACGGAGAGCACGTCATATTATCAGCAGGAAGCCGGGGGGAATACAGCCGGCCAGCAGGAGAACACCTACAGCCAGTGGGGTTCCCACCAGTATGGAAACTTTGCACAGAACCCGGACATGGGGGCGAATATGTGGAGTGACCCGGAGTGCACCACGCCGACAGACAACAATTCCGGCAATGTGTATTCTCCGAATTATCACAAACCCCAGGTGGCAACATTTGCCACAAACCACGAAAAGCCAAAGCGGGAGAAAAAGAAGATGTCCGGCGGCGCCAAAGGCTTTTTAAAGGCTGTGTGTCTTGTACTTGTGTGCGCACTGGTATCGACAATGTCAGCAGTTTTAGTAACAGATTACAGGTCTGACAATTCCAGCGGAGGCAACCAGGTAATTCTTGGGTCAAATGGTGGCAGCACAGGAGCAAGCACAGCCGGGGAGGTAACGGCACCTACAGGCGAGGAGATGTCGGCTGAAGATATTTATCAGCTTGCCTGTCAGCAGACCGTTGGAGTACAGACCTCAGCAACGTCGCTTAATATATTCGGGCAGTCCACAACGACACCGGCAGTTTCCGGCTCCGGTTTCATAATCTCCTCTGACGGATATATACTTACAAACTATCACGTTATTGAGTATGCGGCAGTTTACGGCGAGAGTAACGGTTATGAACTCTCTGTCATAATGCATGACGGCACATCTTACCCGGCAGAGATTGTTGGATATGAGGAAGACAACGATGTGGCTGTTTTAAAAATTGATGCAACAGGTCTTAATGCTGTAACACTGGGCGACAGCTCTTCCATGAACGTGGGTGAGCGTGTCTATGCAGTGGGAAACCCCTTGGGTGAGCTGGATTATACCATGACTGAGGGTATTATAAGCGCACTTGACCGCGTAATATCCACTGAGGCATCAACAGCTATGAACGTGTTCCAGATAAGCGCAGCAGTAAACTCCGGCAACTCCGGCGGCCCGGTGTACAACTCCAGGGGCGAGGTAATTGGCATTGTTACAGCCAAAGCAAACCAGAGCAATGTAGAGGGTATCGGATTTGCAATACCAATTGACGATGCAATTAACATCAGCACAAGCATTATCCAGTATGGATATGTCACCGGCAAGCCCTATATGGGTGTATCAATACA
>CAJFTV010000067.1 GCA_904420055.1 Candidatus Alloscillospira gallinarum
GGCACAGGAGCGGGGCTATATCAAAATTGAATGTCACCAGATACGTGATTACACCACAAACAAGCAAAATCAGGTAGACGACTATCCATACGGCGGCGGGCGCGGCTGTGTCATTCAGGCACAGCCGCTCTATGACTGCTGGCGTCACATCTGCGATGTTGTCGGGCATCGGGCACACACGATATACATGTCGCCCTGCGGAAAACCCTTCTGTCAGGCGGACGCACGCAGACTTAAGGACAGCTATGACAACCTGATTTTAGTCTGCGGCCATTATGAGGGGGTCGACCAGCGCTTTATTGACGAGTGTGTAGATGAGGAAATTTCCATAGGTGACTTTGTGCTGACAGGCGGTGAAATCCCCGCTATGGCCGTGGCTGACGCCGTGTGCCGTCTTGTGCCGGGAGTACTCCCAGATGAAGAGTGCTATACAGACGAGAGCCACTGGAACGGACTTCTGGAATATCCCCAGTACTCTCGCCCCGAAGTGTGGAACGGCCGAGCTGTCCCACCTGTTCTTCTGTCCGGCCACCATGCAAATATTGCGAGATGGCGGCGCAAACAGTCCATTATGCGCACACGGCTCCGCCGTCCCGACATGTACAGTGCACTCACCTTCACCACAAAAGAGGACAAAAAAATCCTTGCCGAAATTGAAAACGAATTGACCGGCAAAGATAACACTTGACAGCGCAGCAAAAACGGCGGAACCTTGAACAAGGCTACCGCCGCTTTTATTTCAGTTTTCTCTCTTTAATCAAACCATGAAAGGCTCAATGTCCTTTTTCAGGTGCTTGTAATCAACGTCGTCCTCAACAACAAGCTTTACCTCGTTCTCCATGGTCATGAGCATAAGACCCAGAAGGCTTTTTGCGTCAGCCTGACCCTGTTTTCCGTGAATCCAAATATCAAACGGATATTTTGTGGCAATTGCATTGAGCTTCTGTGCCTCTTCTGAGTCCTTAATTCTGATATTAAATATCATTTAAAATACTCCTTTCGCAGACAAAAATTTGCTAACTTGTCTATGAATTATTTTATCATGGTGAAATTTTACAGTCAATACAAAACTAACTCTTTATCGTTCGAGATACCTTTTTTGCCAATCTGCTGAAATACTGTGCATTTTATTTGTAGAAGATGCATAAGTACTTAACTTTTGAGAAAATGCTCCAGGCGGTTAAGACCTTTTTCAATATTTTCCATAGACGCGGCATAGGTCCATCTGACAAAATCCGGTGCGCCAAATCCGGAACATGGCACAACAGCGACATACTCCTTTTCAAGAAATGCCATCGCAAAATCATCGCCGTCTTTTATAAGTCTGCCGCCTATAGTCTTCCCCTTGAGCTTTTCAATATTCATCATAACATAAAACGCTCCGTCCGGCACAATACAGCTTACACCGTCTATTTCGTTCATGCGCTTGACTATGTAGTCGCGCCGCTGACGGAAAATGTCGCACATCGCCTTTACGCCTTCCTGCGGGCTTTTAAGCGCCTCTATTGCCGCCCACTGTGATATTGTGCTTGGGGCGCCAGTTGAGTGGCTTAAGTAGTTGGACATCACCTTTGCAATCTGAGCGTTTGATGCTGAAAAACCTATGCGCCAGCCCGTCATGGCGTATGACTTGGATACTCCGCTTATCAGTATGGTGCGCTCCTTGACCTCCTCACCCAGTGATGCGACACTTGTAAACTCCTTGCCGTCATATACAAGGCCGGAATAAATCTCATCTGATATTATATACAGGTCATGCTTTACGCAAATCTGACACAACGCCTCAAGCTCCTCTTTTGAATAGAGCATACCTGTCGGGTTTGACGGGTTATTAATTAGAAATGCCTTACTTTTTTCGGTAATTGCCGTCTCAAGCTGAGAGGGTGTTATTTTAAACTGCTGTTTTTCATCTGCCGTCACAACAACCGCCTTGCCCCCGGCCATTGCAACCGCCTCCGTATATGTGACCCAGTAAGGCGCAGGTACAATTACCTCGTCTCCCGGGTCAAGAAGTGTGACAAGAGAAATAAAAACATTGTGTTTTGCTCCGCTTGCTATTACAATTTCATTAGGGTCGTAATCAAGGTCAAAATCCATTTTTAGCCTGTAGGCCACCGCCTGTCGCAGGCCGGGAATTCCGGCAGAGGGTGTATATTTGCTCTTTCCGTCAACAATCGCCTTTATGCCGGCAAGCTTAATATTATCGGGTGTCTCAAAATCAGGTTCACCAGTGCCAAATCCCACCACATCGTAACCATCGGCCATCATTTTTTTCGCAAGACTGTCAACTGCAAGTGTCGTTGATGCGTGTACTGAAGAAGCTATTTTTGACAACGATTTCATTCTTTATAACCTCCATTGATAATTGACATGATTATATACCTTATCCTGCATTTTATCAAGTAATTAACCTGATATTTTTATCTGATTTGCATTACTTTTATGTATATATTGCATTTTTCTTTACATAAGCGGGGGTTATTTCACAATAATCACTAATAGAAATCACACTTTAAGGAGCCGTATATGCGCAGACTTGTGTTATTCGCATCACTTTTTGCCGCGGGGCTTTTTGCGGCGGTATATATTCTTCCGGACAATATTATTTTACCAGCAGCAGGCGTCTGTGCCGCTTTCATTTTTCTTTTCCTGTTTTTTCGCGGAACGGCAAGACGAAGGGTCTTTATCATCTTCCTTGCCCTGACCCTGAGCCTTACTTATTTCACAGTTTACCGGCTTCTTTCAGTCGAGCCGGACAGGTCGCTGGCCGGTGAGGCCGAAAAAATTCAGGCTGTTGTTCTTTCCTCACCGCGCGAGACTGATAGTTTCATTTCCTACAGAATAAGGCTCTGTCCTGAGTCCGGAGGAACAGCCCGTGCAAACCTCTACACCACCGCCGACCTTGAAATTGGCGATATTATTGAAGTATCAGGCACTATTTCTGACGCAGGTGGCGAGAGTGACACATACCGCAATTACTACTATTCAAGCGGCATTTACCTCACGATATTTACTGATGAAGTCTCAAAAACAGGCGAGAAGTCGGGCAGCATTTCACTCTTCCCTGCCAAGGCGACAAGCTATGTCACAAAAACAATACGCAGCATATTTCCCGTGAGCACGCGGGAATTTGCCGTTTCGCTTATAACCGGCGACCGCTCAGCGTTCACATCTGATGAGCAGGTGGCCTACAATTTCAGCACTACCGGTCTTTACCATATTATAGCCGTATCCGGAATGCATTTGACTTTTCTGCTGGCCCTGCCGATGCTGCTGCTCAAAAATAAGCGGCGTTTTGCCATTTTTGCAATCCCGCTTACAATCTTTTACATGGCATTTACGGGCTTCACTCCGTCCATATGCCGTGCGGGAATAATGCAGATTTCCCTCATGTGTTCCTATCTTTTCCGGAGGGAGGCGGACAGTCTTACATCACTTTTCACGGCACTGTTAATTCTTCTGCTTATAAATCCCTACTCAATCGCCAGCGTAAGCCTTCAGCTGTCATTTCTGTCCATGCTTGGACTTATTCTTTTCAGCCAGCGGATATGTGACGGCGTGCGCAGGCATCTGCCTGACAAGCTCAGGAAAAGCCGCGCAGTCACTTATATTCTGTCCGGTCTTTCAGCATCTGTGTCCGTCACAATATTTATAGTACCTCCCGTGGCAGTTTATTTCGGGAATATCTCTCTCATCTCCCCGCTTTCATCATTTGTGGTTGTCACAGTGCTCTCAATTGCTTATCCGCTTTGCATAATCGCGTGTATTGCGGGACTTATTTTTGCACCTGCCGGAGCTGTCCTGGCGTTACCAGCCTCCTTTCTCCTGACAGTCATAATGAAAGCTGTCACATTCTTTGCATCTATCCCATTTGCCTCTGTAACAACGGAAAACCCGTATATCCTCGTCTGGCTTGTCTTTGTCTACATTCTCGGGATAATCTGCGCACTGGCCAAATTACCGCTAAGCCGGACAGCCTTTCCCGCCGGCATATCAGTAATTTTTCTCTGCGCAGCTCTCATTCTCCCATCTTTTTCAGGAAACGCAAATGTGATGAAAGTGACTTTTCTTAACGTAGGACAGGGTTTGTGTACTGTTATAGAAAAGGGAGACCTTGTCACAGTGGTAGACTGCGGCAGCTCGTCAAGTGACACCGCTGGTGAAACTGCCGCAAATTTTCTGAAAAGCCGCGGGAAAAATACCATCGACCTGCTTATCCTCACCCATTACCATGAGGACCACACAAACGGTCTCGGGTACCTTTTGTCAGCGATGAATGTAAAAACCATTGCCGCGCCTGACCCTGCCGATGACGACGGCAGCAGCGACGTAATTACACTTGCCAAACGCTATGGACAGGATATAGAATATATATCAGAAAATACCTCAGCTGAGATGGACGGGTGCGTAATCTCAATCTTTGCCCCGCTTATGGGTAAGGGAGAAAACGAGAGATGTCTCTCTGTCCTGGCAACCCAGGAAGATTTTGACGTCCTCATAACCGGTGATATGCCGGAAGAAGGAGAAATAATGCTGATTGAGAGTGCCGAGCTCCCCGATATAGAAGTATTGTCCGTGGGCCATCACGGCTCCGCCACATCTGCACATGAGATGCTTTTAGATACACTGACACCTGAAGCCGCCGTAATATCTGTAGGGGAAAACAGTTACGGACACCCGTCGGCAGAAACCATCACAAGGCTGCAAGAAAGAGATATTTCCGTATTCAGGACGGATATATCAGGCGATATAACTGTCTCACCCCAAACAGAATAAAAAGGAGTATATCATGGCAAAAAATGCTGTTTCACAGGAATATAAGGACTTTATACAGGCGGTAAACGACGGAAATCCCGGAAGCTTTTATATATTTTATGGGCCGGAGCGCTATCTTTTGGAGTTTTACCTCACAAAACTCCGGGAAACTTTAGTGCCAGAAGGGCTTGACGAGTTTAACTACCGCCGATTTGAGGGGAAAGGTCTCACTATACCGAAACTGATAGACGCTGTAGACTCCCTGCCGGTATTTTCGAGCCGCACTTTCATAGAAATACACGACTATGACATTTTTTCACAGCCTTCTGACACCACAGAAAAGCTTATCTCCCTTTTTTCCGACCTGCCGGACTATATCTGCCTTGTAATTTCATACGATACAATCGAGTTTAAACCCGACAAGCGTCTGAAGTCTGTAAAAAGCCTTCTGTCCAAAGCCAAATGTGTGGAGTTTGCCCATCAGGAAGAGAAAAAGGTTGTCCGGTGGATTTTAAACCACGTAAAAAGCCACAGAAAAACCATGTCCTCTCAGGACGGAGAGTACATGTGCATGCTCACAGGCGGAGATATGACTACTCTGAACACCGAAATCGAAAAGCTGTGCACGTATGTATCAGGTGAAAACATTACCCGTGAGGACATTGACGTCTGCGTCTCTCCCACCAGCCAGGCAGTTACGTATAAGCTCACAAACGCCATATCCGCCGGCAAATACGACGAAGCGGCCGATATTTTGTCCCAGCTTCTTGACAACAATGAGCCGCCCCATAAAATTCTTTTCAGCGTGTCGCTTGTAATGCGGCAGCTTTTGTGGGCAAAACTCTGCTTAAACGAGGACAGGCCTGTCAAATACTATATGGACACCTTTGGCATAAGATTTGATTTTCAGGCGAGAAACCTGTATTCTGCCGCAAAGCGTCTTACCTTGGAGCAGTGCCGTGAAAATGTGCTCCTGTGCGGCAGCGCTGCTCTGGAAATGAACAGTACCAGCGACTATGACAGCGTCATAAAAGAGCTTGTCAGCAAAATTGCGCTCTCAGGAAAGGTGGTGCACCTTTGAAAAAACAGGTGCGTGAGGTTATAATTGTAGAGGGCCGATACGATAAAAACGCCGTGCTTCAGGCAGTTGACGCCACCGTATTTGAAACCTCAGGTTTCGGAATTTTTAAAGACAGGGATAAGCTGCGTCTCTTTTCCGCCCTTGCGGCAAAGCGCGGTCTTATAGTCCTCACCGACAGTGACAGCGCCGGATTTCTAATAAGGAACAGAATAAAGGGCCTGTCCCCGTCGGAGAACATAAAGCACGCATATATACCAGACATACCTGGCAAAGAGCGACGCAAACGGGTCCAGTCCAAGGAGGGAAAACTCGGCGTTGAAGGTATGAGCCCTGAAATAATTTTAGATGCGCTCAAACGCGCGGGAGCTACTTTTGAAAATTCTGATGCAGAAAAGAACCATGGTGAAAAAGTTACTAAAACAGACTTTTACAATCTCGGGCTGACAGGAACCCCGGACAGCAGCAAAAACAGGAGCATTGTAATCTCTCACCTCGGCCTTCCGGCGCTTATCACCACAAACGGACTTATTGACGCTGTGAACGTCCTGCTCCCACGAAAAGAGTTTATTGAAATGTGTGCCAATCTCCTGAAAAAGACGGAATTATAACAGAAAACTGAATTTTTCTCAACAGTTTGGCTCTTTGGCTTAATAAAATTTTCATCAAAAATTGTGGTAAATAATTGAAATATAAAATATTCTGTACAACATGTTGTGCTGATGTCAGAATATGTCGAAATTTGCGATGAAAAATACTGGAAATAGCGTA
>CAJFTV010000068.1 GCA_904420055.1 Candidatus Alloscillospira gallinarum
AACGCTCTATTTTATAGGTTCTCCCTGCCCTATTGTCACCTAAAACACTTGACTGAACATCTGTTAATGGTAAAATTATATCAGCATGAGATTTAAGGCGGGGCTTCCATGATTATAAACACCGGCTGCCGGACAGACATTCCGGCTTATTACAGCGAATGGTTTTTTAACAGGATAAGGGAGGAATATGTCCTCGTCCGCAACCCATACCGTGAGGATCAGGTGTTAAAATACTGTCTGACACCTGACGTGGTGGACGTCATATGCTTCTGTACCAAAAACCCGGAACCCATGCTTAAGCAGCTGGACCGTATCTCCGCTTTCCGCCAGTTCTGGTTTGTTACAATAAACCCCTACGGCCGCGATATTGAGCCGAATGTTCCGGAGAAGAGCAGGGTAATGTCCTCTCTGAAAAGCCTCTCGGAAAAGCTGGTCCCCCGCGCAGTCTCCTGGCGGTACGACCCCATATTTATAACAGAAAAGTACAGCACAGAATTTCATATTGAATACTTCCGCAGAGCAGCGGCGGAACTCAAAGATTATGTAAACTCATGTGTGGTGAGCTTTATTGACCTCTACGCCAAAACAAAGCGCAATTTTCCCGGTGTGAAAGAGGTCTCCCAAACTCAGCAGGAGGAGCTTATACGTGCTTTCTCCCATATCGGCAGGGAAAACGGCATACTGGTGCGCACATGCTGTGAAAACCCCGAATTTCAAAAATACGGCGTCGATGTCTCCGGCTGCATGACACAACGGGTAATAGAGGAGGCCACAGGCTGCACGCTTAATGTACCCAGGTCTAAAAAACCGGCCAGGGCACAGTGCAGCTGCCTTTTGGGCTGTGATATAGGCGCATACAACACCTGCGGCCACGCATGTGTATACTGCTATGCAAATTACGACCGCAGGACCGTTTTGGAAAACATGAGGCTTCACAATCCCAAAAGTCCGCTTTTAATCGGCGGATTGCGCCCCGGTGACAGGATAACGCCGGTAAAACAGGAATCTTATATAGACAGCCAGATAAACATATTTGAACTGTGAGAAGACAGAGCAGGTCTTGGCCTGCCTCAAGCTTTACCGTGCCCCTATTGCTGAGGAGTGATTTACCGTCCGCTCAGGCACTCATAAAATGTATTCCGGCATGACTGCCGCGCGACATCTGTACCGTGGAAATAACAAACACTCCCTCCGGTGACAAATTCCCATAAACTGCATCTGTTTGCGTTATGTTAACTCAAAGGACTGATTAAAGCAATGAAAATTAAAAGAGCACAAGATGGCACTCTCTCCCAGATAACAGAGCTTAAAAATGCTATGGAGCATGCCGACGTCGTAATAATCGGGGCAGGAGCGGGGCTGTCCACTTCCGCCGGATTTACATATTCCGGCGAGAGATTTAAAGAGCACTTTTCAGATTTCGAGGAGAAATACGGCTTTCATGATATGTATTCCGGCGGCTTTTATCCTTTTGAAACCCCGGAGGAAAAATGGGCCTACTGGAGCAGAAACATATATTATAATCGCTATGTAAGCGCCCCAAAACCTGTGTATAATGAGCTTTACAGGCTTGTAGAGGAGAAAGACTACTTTGTAATTACCACAAATGTGGACCACTGCTTTCAAAAGGCCGGCTTTGACAAAAAGCGTCTTTTCTACACACAGGGTGACTACGGGCTTTTCCAGTGCTCTGTTCCGTGCCGCATGGAGACCTTTGACAACGAAGAGGCGGTAACGGCAATGCTTCACCAGCAGAAGGACATGTGTATCCCCAGCAGTCTGCTCCCCACCTGTCCATACTGCAAAAGCCCCATGACTACAAACCTCAGGGCAGACGACAGATTTGTGGAGGACGAGGGCTGGCACAGGGCCGCCGAGAGATATGAGAGCTTTCTCAGGGAGAAACACGGACGGAAAATACTGTTTCTTGAACTGGGCGTAGGGTACAACACCCCCGGAATAATAAAGTATCCCTTCTGGCAGATGACAGCTCAAAGCAAAGACGCCGTATACGCCTGCGTCAACATGACCCAGGCGGCCTGCCCCGTTGAAATTGAAAAACAGAGCATTTTAATCGAAGAGGACATTGGCACCGTAATACACTCGCTTCTCGAAATGAGTGCAAAGTAAGTGTCACCGGCACACATGGCACCAAGCGCGCTGATTTAAGCACGCTCGGTGCCTTTATTTTTCCTGTTTGACCCTTTTTACCACCACCGCACAGGCTACCGGCTCCCTCCGCCAATATTTACACGCCGAACAAAACGGCCCTGTTTTATGTGTAAATTCACCTTAACAGCCCCTCTGTCTCCCCCATGTATCTACAATTGAAACATTGAAATGGACGGGCACCAATGATAACATATCTCTGTGTCAAATGTTAAGGGGGAGTGACATTGAACAAGACTTTAAAAAAGGCGTTTTTAGCGGCATTTCCCAAGACCATACCTATTTTCGCCGGTTTTTGGTTTTTAGGGCTCACATACGGAATATATATGAATGTGTCGGGATTCAGCTTCTGGTACCCCATGATTATGAGCCTGACAATATTTGCCGGTTCAGTGGAGTTTGTGGCGGTAAATATGCTGATGGGCGCGTTTAATCCTCTTCAGGCGCTTGCAATGACCCTGATGATAAATGCCCGGCATCTGTTTTACGGCATATCCATGCTGGACAAGCTCAAAGGCACGGGCCTCAAAAAGTTCTATCTTATCTTCGGCATGTGTGATGAGAGCTTTTCAATAAACTACACG
The DNA here is from genome assembly GCA_904420055.1 of Candidatus Alloscillospira gallinarum. Lineage (GTDB taxonomy): Bacteria > Bacillota > Clostridia > Oscillospirales > Oscillospiraceae > Alloscillospira > Alloscillospira gallinarum. The sequence continues at coordinate 2,754 of CAJFTV010000068.1, forward strand.
GCAAAAATCCCCGAGGACGTTGACCGGGGCTGGTTCATGTTTTTTGTCACACTGCTCAACCACATATACTGGTTCACCGGGGCCACACTGGGCGGGATTTTCGGCTCGCTTATCCAGTTTAACACCGAGGGTCTTGAATTTGTAATGACGGCCATGTTTGTGGTCATATTTATGGAGCAGTGGCTCAAGGAAAAGCGCCACACCAGCGCGCTGCTTGGCCTTGGCCTGTCCCTTATCTGCCTAATAGCTTTTGGTGCGGATAACTTTATAATTCCCGCCATGCTGGCAATCCTGGGCGTGCTTACGCTAATCCGGCGTCCGCTGGAGGACAGGGGGGAAGAAAAATGACACTGACTCAGCAGATAATAACAATAGGCATGGTAGTTTTGGGCACACTTATAACGCGTTTTCTCCCATTTATAGTCTTTCCTGCGGGAAAACCCACGCCGAAATATATCCAGTATCTCGGCCGTTTTCTGCCATCGGCCGTATTCGGGCTGCTTGTAATCTACTGTCTCAAGGACGTAAGTCTCTTTACCGGCAGCCACGGCATACCGGAGGCTGTCTCCATTGCCGTTGTAGTACTGATGCACCTCTGGAAGCGCCAGATGCTTCTCTCAATTGCCGGCGGCACAATATGCTATATGCTCCTTGTTCAGCTCGTATTTTAACAAAAAAGCCCACGCCGTTTTAGCGTGGGCTTTCATCTTATCCGTAAAACAAAACACGCTTTCACTGCTTGCAGTCTGCCCCAGGGAAAAACCGCACGGTTTATCTGGCTATGGGAACTGCACCGGTACAGCCTTTAAACTGTCGCATTTTAATGCCCGCAGTCATAGCCAAAAACAGCGTCATTCTGTCACATTCTCAATGCGCTTTTGCATTGGCGGGCACAAAAAATCCGGAGCACATTTTGCTCCGGATTTTATTCAATATGTAGTTATGGCAGATAGTTAAGAGGATCAACATATACGCCGTTTACAACTACCGAGAAGTGGAGGTGCGGTCCTGTGGAATCTCCGGTCGAACCGGTAATTCCGATGGTCTCGCCCTGCGACACATATTGTCCCACACTTACGGTGCTGTAGCTCATATGCATATACACTGTGGAAACTCCGTTGCCGTGGTCTATTGTAACATAGTTACCCATGGAACTGTTGTATCTTGCGGCTATTACCGTTCCCCCTGCCGCTGCGGCTATAGGTGTGGTATACCCAACATTTGCAATATCTATTCCCTGGTGGTAAAGCGTTCCGACACCGCCCGTTGACTCCCATGAACGATATCCGAAGAAAGAGGTTATATCATCATAGCCTCCCACAGGCCAGATAAACCCGTAGTCTGACACTGCACCGCCGCCAGTGCTTCCTCCGCTGCCGCCGTTATCTGCCGGGGGAACATACTGATTTTCAAGCTCTTCCTGCTTTGCGCTTATCTCCTCTAAAAGCTCACTTTCAGCTTGGGCAAGCTGGTCAAGCTTTGCCTGATATGCTGCCTGGTCATTTTCAATATCTGCTATAAGCTGTACTGCCTCGGCAAGCTTTGTCTCAAGCTCCGACTGCTGTACCTCAAGCTCTGCCTTAGCGGCCTCGGACTCGTCAAGGTAGCTTGTAAGCTCGTCCTTTCTCGCCTGTGTCTCCTTCTGCAGCTGCTGATACTCGTTAATAATCTCCTCATCATTTGCCGCCACGCTGGATACAAGGTCTATTCTGCTGAGCATGTCCGCGAAGCTTGTAGCTTCAAAGATTACCTCCCAGTAGGACACTGAGCCGTTTTCTTCCATGGCTCTCAATCTTGTGCACATGAGCTCATACTGCTCTTCCTCAGCTGCTTCTGCGGCATCAAGCTCCTCCTGAGCCTGCGCAATAAGGGAGTTGTACTCGTCAATCTGTGCCTGAGTGTTTGCAATCTGCTCCTCAATGAGGGCACACTGCTCATCGTAAAGGGCCTTTGTCTCAAGAGCCTGCGATTTGTCAGAGGCAAGTGCGTCGATGTCCGCCTGAAGACTGTCTATCTGTCCGCTTAAGTCATCTGCCTGCCCTTTCAGCTCATCAATCTCACTCTGAGTAACAGCCTCTGCAACAGGTGTATATTTAAGTGCCGCTCCTGTAAAGAGCATTGCACCGGCAATAGCCACTGCAATGATTTTCTTTGACTTTTTCATTGGTAACCTCACTATGCTGTTAATTATTGTTACTTATTATATCATTCTGTTATGGCCATGTCAAAAGCCATATTGCATTAATATCTCTGCATATAACTGTGCATTTTGTTACATTTTGTAACTATAAACATAAATTTTCCCGTTTTTTGTAAATGTTTTATGTTCACCGTGCCTCTGCATTCCCGCATTTCCCGAGGTTATTTCCCATAACCTGACACTTTCCTTTACACATGTGATATAATAATCGCACAGGGGTTACGGGCAGATTATACAGCTCACACCTTCACCGTCAACATGCCCCAAAGAGGAGTGGCAAACATGACAGACTTTAACAGAATAATTGCCTTCGACGTGGAGACGCCAAACAGGTACGGAAACTCAATCTGCTCCATTGGGATAACTGTCTCAGAACCCGGCAGGGAGCCTGTTTCCCGTCAGTACCTTGTAAATCCTGAGGCAGATTTCGAGTACATAAACACGCGTATACACGGCATTTACCCTGAAGACGTGGAATTTTCACCCACATTTCCGGAAATTTGGCAGGTCATAGGGCCTATAATGAACTCCGGTATTTTAGCCGCGCACAACGCCGCCTTTGACCTTCGTGTACTTCGCGGGCTGTTTGCGAGGTATGGTATAGCTCAGCAGCCGCTGCCGTACATATGTACATGCCAGACCTCCCGCAAAATCCTGAAAAACATGCCGAACCACAAGCTTAACACCATATGTGCAGGTCTCGGCATACCCCTGTGTCATCACGACGCCGGAAGTGACAGCAGGGCCTGCGCTGAAATACTACGCCGGTTTATGGCCTCCGGCATATGTCTTGACCCCTATCTCCGGCTGTACGACTTTTCACCTGAGGGCGGAACGAGAAAAATTATATAAAAAGCTGCAGTCCGGAAATGCCGCTTGGCATTTCCGGACTGCACTATTATTTCCGCTGCTACATCGCGTCTTCTATACGCTTTATCACGGTCTTCATGGCCTTTATTCGCGCGTACCGCTTGTCCACTGACTCCAAAATATACCACGGGGCATTTTTTGTGTTGGTCTTCTTGAGCATTTCATTCACAGCCGTTTCGTACTGGTCCCATTTTTCCCTGTTGCGCCAGTCCTCCTTAGTTATCTTCCACCGCTTTTCCGGAGTATTTTCCCGGTCCCTAAAGCGGGCAAGCTGCGTGTCCTTGTCTATGTGCACCCAGAACTTTATCACAATCATGCCGCTGTCTGTGAGCTCACGCTCAAATTCGTTTATCTCGTCGTATGCCCGGCGCCACTCCTCTTCGGTACAAAAGCCCTCAATCCGCTCCACCATTACGCGGCCGTACCATGACCTGTCAAAAACTGCGATATGTCCCGTTTTTGGCAGACGGCTCCAAAACCGCCAAAGATACTGCCTGTTAAGCTCCTCCGGCGTTGGGCTTGCAATGGGGTGTACCTCATACCCCCGGGGGTCAAGCGCAGAGGTAAGGCGCTTTATATTCCCGCCCTTTCCGGCGGCGTCCCACCCCTCATAGGCGATTGTCACCGGTATCTTCTTTTTGTACAGCTCATTGTGGAGCTCCTCAAGCTTATCACGGCAGTCATCAAGCTGTTTCTCATACTCCTCTTTGTCAATCCTCAGTGTTAAATCGGCGCTGTCAAGGGAAATTTCCGGCCCCATATCCCAGCTGCGTACCGGCAAGGGACACTTTACCGGTCTTTTTATAAACTCCTGTATCTTCTCATAAAGCCAGTCCGCCGCCTCAAGCTGTGCCTGAGTGCCGTCCTCGCTCTCAATTACCTTCCAGGGGGCCCATGGGAAATCCGTCTTTTCCAGATAATCATCAAAGGCGTCCAGGGTCTTTCCATAATTTCTATTCTGTCTCCAGTCGTTCCTGCTTACGCGCCAGCTTGTGTCTCTGTCGCTCTCAAGCCTGTGCAGCCGCTCTCTCTGCGTCTTCTGGCTTATGTGGAGAAATAATTTTACAAGGAGATACCCGTCGTTTGTGAGCTGCCGCTCAAAAACTTTTGCGCTCTCTATCCGTCTCACATATTCCTTGTCCGAAATATCCCCGCCGAGATACTCTTTCATCGTCCCGTCCATCCAGCTGGAGTCTAAAAACAGTATTTTGCCCTTTTCCGGGATTAAATCAAAATACCGCTTCAAAAACGGCCAGCGGCGCTCTCTATCCGTCTGTACATGGGGGCTGCGCACCGTGAAAAACCGGGGGTCAAGCTCCCTGATAAGGGAACGGATAAGGCCGCCCTTTCCGGCGGCGCCCCACCCCTCTACAAGGACAATAACAGGCAGCTTTTCATTTTTTATTGTCTGCTGAAGCCCTGCAAGGTCAAGTCTGCGCCTTTTTAGCCTCTTCTTCGCCTCCGCTTCGGGAATTTTACAGGATTTTAAATCCCTTATCATGTCCAATGTCACCTTCTTTTCCGCGCTCTTTAAAATACGGCTTCGTCCAAAATAAGATGTCTTTTAAATTTCCGCCTGGGAGCAAGCCATGCTCCCAGGCGCAAATTAACTGGTCTTTTCCATCGCAGAGGCGCGTTCCATATTGTCTCTGGCGTTGGCAAGCATCAGCTTTAATCTGTTCTCCTGGTTTACCTTTGTGGCGCCGGAGTCGTAGTCAATGGCCACAATATTGACGTCGGGGTTGTGTTCCTTAATGGGTTTCATCATGCCCTTGCCGCAGATATGGTTCGGCAGACAGCCAAAAGGCTGTGTGCACACGATGTTCTTCACTCCGCTGTGTGCAAGCTCAAGCATCTCCGCTGTGAGGAGCCACCCCTCCCCCATTTTTGTGCCTATGCCGATATATCCCTCATGCTGTTTTATTGTCTCCTCAAAGTGGGTGAGGGGCTCAAACACGCCGTGTTTTTCCATAATCTCTATCATATCGCTCTTTTTCCTGCACAAAAATTTGAACGCGATATTGGAAAAAACATGGGTCATATAGCCGGTCCCGCCGACCTTATAATTCATCACATTGTTATAGACGCAGTAAAGCATGAAATCCAGAAGTCCGGGGACAACCACCTCCGCCCCCTCGTCCACGAGGAACTGTTCCAAATTATTATTTCCCAGAGGGGAGTATTTTACAAATATTTCTCCCACGACACCGACCTTCACCGCCTCGCGCTTGTCAACCGGTATTTCGGCAAAGCTTTTAAGTATTTCCAGATAATTATGCTTTATCTTCCTGTATGAAATCATATTTCCCCGGCCGAGCTGGCTGCCGAGACGGTTTACCCACACGTCGGCCAGCTTCTGGGCCGTGCCGCGCTCCCGCTCATACGGCCGGACCTGGTTTACAAGGGTCATCAAAAGGTCACCGTATAAAAGGGCGTACATCATGGCGTGAAGCTTCGGCAGGGTCAGCTTAAATCCCGGGTGCTTTTCAAGTCCGGCGAGGCTGAAGGATATGACCGGCACATAGCCGAAGCCCGCCCGCTCCAGGGCTTTTCTCAAAAGGGGAATATAGTTTGACGCGCGGCAGCCGCCACCCGTCTGGAACAGGACAAGGGCAGTCTTGTGCGGGTCATAATCCCCAGATTTCAGGGCGTTTATGAACTGGCCTATTACAAGTATTGCCGGGTAGCATGTGTCGTTATGCACATATTTAAGCCCCGCCTCCACAACGGCTGTCCCCTGTGTCTCAAGAAGCTCCGCCTTGTATCCGTATGTTTTAAGGACGCTTATAATCATTTTGAAATGCATGGGAAGCATTGTGGGAATTAAAATTGTATAGTCCTTTTTCATCTCTTTTGTAAAGGGAATGTATATCTGCTCTTTCAACCTGCCATTCCTCCCTTCTCCTCTATTGCGCCGATTAGGCTGCGCAGCCTTATGCGCACGGCGCCAAGGTTTGTTATCTCGTCAATTTTTATCTGTGTGTAGAACTTGCCCCGGCTCTCCAAAATCTCCCGCACCTCGTCCGTTGTTATTGCGTCAATTCCGCAGCCAAAGGACACAAGCTGCACAAGCTCAACATCGTCATTTTCCGCGGCGAACCGAGCCGCGCGGTAGAGCCGCGCGTGATATGTCCACTGGTTTAAAACCCGGGTCTTTTTAGGCCGGGCAAGCTGACACACGCTGTCCTCGCTCACTACCACAAAGCCAAGCTGAACAGCCAGCTTGTCAATTCCGTGGCCAATCTCCGGGTCGATGTGGTAGGGCCTTCCGGCAAGTATCATTATCCGCTTGCCATTTTCCCGGGCATACTTTATTGCCTCTTCTCCCTTTTCCATCACGTCCCGGCGGAATTTGTCATATGCCTCAAATCCCTTTTTTACCGCGGCCTTTACCTCCGCCCGCGTTATGCTGAAGTCATATTCCGAAAGACATGGGTACAGTGTACGCTCCAGTCCCTTTCTGGAATTTATATTCAGATACGGATACAAAAACTCCACCTTTGACAGGTTATCCATATTTCCCTTCAGAAGCTCGGAGTAGTATGCAACAATTGGGCAGTTAAAGTGGTTGTCCCCCGCCTTTTCGTCCACATTATAGGTTATTCTGGGATAGAAAATTGCGTCAACGCCTTTTTCTATCAGCTCCTCCATATGTCCGTGCATTATCTTCGCCGGATAGCACGCGGTGTCGGAGGGAATTGAAAACTGCCCCTTTTCGTATGTTTTTCTGGTGGACATATCGGAAATTACCACCTCAAAACCGAGCTCTGTAAAAAGCGCGTGCCACATGGGCGCAAGCTCAAAAATTCCAAGCGCCAATGGAAGTCCAATTTTACCCCGTTTTCCCGGTTTCCCCTTAAGGTCGGAAATATAATTTCTCTTGTACTCGTGAAGGTTTGGTATCTCGCGGTGGGAGCTCTCAAGTCCAAGCCCCTTCTCGCACTGGTTGCCGGAAATAAACTTTCTCCCGTCGGCAAATGTGTTTATTATCAGGTGGCAGTTATTTGTACAGCCCTTGCATATGGCTGTTTTTGACTTGTGGACAAATTCGCGCAGCTCCCGCTCTCCGGCGAGGGTGCTCTCTTCAAATTTCTTTGAATACAGCGCCGCGCCGTAGGCGCCCATAAGCCCCGCGATTGACGGGCGGATAACCTCCCCGCCTATCTCCTTTTCAAAGGCGCGGAGTACTGCGTCATTTAAAAACGTGCCGCCCTGCACCACTATGTGCTCTCCCAGCTCCCTGGCCGAGGAGGCGCGTATCACCTTATATATGGCGTTTTTAACTATGCTTACGGAAAGGCCTGCGGAAATATCCTCCACTGTGGCCCCCTCTTTCTGGGACTGCTTTACAGAGGAGTTCATAAACACGGTGCAGCGCGTTCCCAAATTCACAGGTGCCTTTCCGTGAAGTCCGAGAGCGGCAAAATCCGCCACCGAATAGCCCATGGATTTGGCAAAAGTCTCTATAAATGAGCCGCAGCCGGAGGAACATGCCTCATTCAGCATTATGGAGTCGATAGCCCCGTTTTTAATTTTAAAGCATTTTATATCCTGTCCACCGATGTCCAGTATAAAGTCCACATCCGGCTGGAAATACTTTGCCGCCGTGTAGTGGGCGATTGTCTCAACAAGACCCGTGTCCACTTTAAACGCGTTTTGAATAAGCGACTCGCCGTATCCCGTCACGGCGCTGCCGCAGATTTCAATCCTGTCACCGCAGCGTCCCCTGATTTCAATTAGCTGCTCACGCACCACGTCTACGGGGTTTCCATGGTTTGAGCTGTAATATGTATAGAGGATTTTATTGTCCTCTGATATGAGTACAAGCTTTGTGGTGGTACTGCCGCAGTCAATACCGAGCCACGCCCGGCCGGAATAGTCGTCGATGTTTAAAGCTTCAACGGCGGCCCTTTTATGCCTCTCGGTAAACTCCATATATTCTTTTTCATCTTTAAAAAGGGGCTCAAGCCTGTTGGAGGAGAGCGCCTCCTGCTCCGGCTTTTTGTCAAGGGCTGTGAGAAGGCCGTCATATGTAAATTCCGTGCCCGTTTTCCTGCTGTACATGGCCGCGCCCATTGCCACCGCAAAACGGCCGTACTCCGGAAAAACTGCCATGCCCTCAGGAAGCTTCAGCGTCTCGGCAAAACGCTTTCTCAGGCCCTTGCAGAAGTACAGAGGGCCGCCCAGAAACAGGACCTTCCCCTCAATCTTCCTCCCCTGGGCAAGACCCGTTATTGTCTGGTTTACCACCGCCTGGTACACGCTGGCGGCCACGTCAGCCTTTTCCGCTCCCTGGTTCAAAAGGGGCTGTATGTCGGTCTTTGCAAAGACGCCGCACCGCGAGGCAATGGGATACAGCCTGTGGCTTTCAAGGCTCAGTTTGTCCATCTCCTCAACCGTCAGGTCAAGCAGCACCGCCATCTGGTCTATAAACGCGCCTGTCCCTCCGGCGCAGGTGCCGTTCATTCTCTCGTCCGTGCCGCCCTTAAAAAAGATAACCTTTGCGTCCTCTCCCCCCAGCTCAATAACCACCGAGGTGTCCGGCTCAAGGCTCTTTATTATCTCACCGGTGGCATACACCTCCTGGACAAAGGGTATCCCCGCCGCCTCGGCCATTCCAAGGCCGGCAGAACCGGAGATCGCCGCCGTGAGGCTCCTGTCCCCGACAAGCTCCCGCACCTCCGACAGTATTTCCTTTGTCTTCTCCCTCACCTGTGAGAAGTGGCGCTCATATTTCTCGTATATTACCCGGCTGCCCTCCAGCACTACCACCTTCGCCGTGGTACTGCCGATATCTATTCCGACAGACAGCTCTTCCCGTGTACGTATTTCTGACATCTACCCAACTTACTCCCGTTCATTTTACTTATGCAAAAGCGCCGTCAGGCACTATTTTACAGCTTTTACCCTAATGAATACGCAGACATGCACCTATAATAACATTATATCGCGTTGTACTTAATATGATGAGTGCATTATTTACCCTCTATGTTAAAATTAAATACGGTCCGTAACGCCGCAACAGGCAAAATACCATAATCTTTTAATAATATTATAACATCTATTTACCCAAATAAAATAAGGGGCTTTTCGCAAAATTATGCCGCCAAAAATTTTAAAATAACAGCATATAAGACAAATATATACCATTTAATGTCGACAAATGGAATTGTTAACAAAAAATTCACTCCAATTTTGTACATAACCACTTTGGATTAACGGTTTTATGTGTTATATTTATTTAGTAATGGATTTATCAGATAGGAAGTGCTGCAAGTGAGCTCATTTGTTACTTTTGAAAATGTCTCAAAGACATATCACTCAGGCTCAGTTGAGGTTGAGGCGCTGAAAAATGTGTCTTTTGAAATTGACAAGGGGGAGATATGCGTAATCGTCGGCCAGTCCGGCGCCGGCAAGACCACCCTTCTTAATATTCTCGGTGGAATGGATACCCTTACCTCAGGCAATGTATACCTTGACGGAAAGGACATATCCGCCTTTAATTCCAAGCAGCTTGCGGAATATCGTAGAAAAGACGTGGGTTTTATCTTCCAGTTTTACAATCTTGTTCCAAATCTCACCGCACTTGAGAATGTGGAGATTGCCACAATGCTTGTAAAGGACTCACTCTCTCCCGAGGAGACCCTTATAAATGTAGGGCTGAAAGAAAGAATGAACAACTTCCCCGCGCAGCTCTCCGGCGGTGAGCAGCAGCGTGTCGCCATTGCCCGCGCGCTTGCTAAAAATCCCCGGCTGCTTCTCTGTGATGAGCCCACCGGGGCACTTGACTACGGCACAGGCAAGCAGATATTAAAACTTTTACAGGAGCAGAGCCGCAAAAACGGCATGACAGTTATTATAATCACCCACAACTCTGCTCTCACTGCCATGGCCGACCGGGTAATCAGGGTAAAAAGCGGCACTATCGCCTCCATATATAAGAATGAAACCATCACACCTGTAGAGGAGCTTGAGTGGTAATGAGACGGAAATCTGCCTGGTTTAAAAACAACTTCCGTGAGATAAAACACACCTTTGCCAGATATCTTGCGATTTTCGCCATAATCGCACTGGGTGTGGGTTTTTTCTCCGGATTGACCGTAACAAGAAAGGCCATGATTCTCACCTGCAACGACTACGTCTCCGAGACAGGCTTTTACGATTTCCGCCTTATAAGCACCCTGGGACTAACTGATAATGACGTGAATTATTTCTCCCAGATGAGCGGAGTAAAAGCGGCGGAGGGCTCTGTCTCAGTGGATTTCATCGCATACAACCACCGGGACGACAAGCAGGTTCTGAAAGCCATGTCCCTTCCGGAAATGGTGAACATGTACACGCTGGAGGCCGGCAGCCTGCCGGAAAACCCTGACGAGTGCCTTGCCGACTCTTCTGCCTACTCTGAGGAGGACATCGGCACGGTTATAACCGTCGCCGAGGAAAACTCCGACGACACAAAGGACACTCTGGCCTATAGCGAGTACACGATAACGGGAATATGCCGCTCTTCCCTGTACATGAATTTTGAGCGCGGCACCACAAACATATCAAACGGTGCCATAACAGCCTTTATATATATCCCGGAGGACGGCTTTAACTCCGACTACTACACAGACGTGTACGTCACACTCAATCACAACTATGAGGTATTCAGTGACGAGTATGAAAACTACATCTCCTCCCTTGAGGACGATTTTCAGGAGGCCGTCGACTACCGCGGTTATCTCCGACGCTCTGACATAGTCTCCGACGCAAACCGCGAGCTCTCCGACGCACAGACAGAGTACTATGACGGTTATGAGCAGTATTTAAGCGAAAAACAGGAGGCTGAAAATGAGCTGAATTCCGCTCTCAGCCAGCTGAATTCCGCCAAGCGGGAGATAGAGAAAAACAGCGCCACCCTTGCAAACACCGAGGCACAGCTTGAAACTGCAAGAAATCAGTATAGTGAAGGGCTCGCCCAGTATGAGGAGCAATATGCCGCATATCAGTCTGAAAAGGAGACCCAGCTTCGTGACCTCGACGAAAAGCAGGCAGAAATAACTGCCAACAGGGACACGATAACTCAGGGCATTTCCGCCATTGAAGACACCGGCATAATCTCCAAGTACGGCCAGCTACAGGCTTCAATTATAGAGGCGGAAGAAGCTCTTTCTGACATGGAGCCGGAGAGCGAGGAATATGCCCAGCTTCTCGGGGAGCTGGAGATAATGCGCGGACAGCTAAAAGCTATTGAAGACACCGGTGTAATCGCACAGTACAACGAACTGTACAAAAACCTTATGGCTGTTGACGCGGCGCAGGAGCAGCTGGACAATGGGCGCGCTGCGGCGGAGGAGGCTTTCGCTCAGGCTGAGGCAGAGTT
>CAJFTV010000069.1 GCA_904420055.1 Candidatus Alloscillospira gallinarum
CACTCCTCAGTATCCCGCTTTGTCTCTGACAGCTCATATTCCCTGTATGTCTCTGTTATGAAAACTATAGGCAGCGTGCCCCCTCCCGGCAGGCTGAGGCGGCGTTCCTCCACTGTCTTGTCACAGTTTTCAAACCCGGCTTTACTGTCGCCATAAAGGTTAATTCTTTTCTCACCGATTATAACGGCGTAGCGTTTGTTCTCCCTGCCTGTATAGACCTTTTCGTATGTAATTAGAGGCATAGTCCCACAGAGCTCATACTCCGTTCTTGCGTATATATCTCCCATTGCGTGCTCAAGGCGCGCACCGGAGGAGCGGCTTCCGGTAACGCCTGTTACAAGCACCTGTCCGGCCTCCACTGTATCCCCGGGGTGGACATTCAGCGTTCCCTCCAATATGTTGGTATGTACTACAAGGCCGCCTTTTCTGGCGTAAACTGCTGTGGGTTCTTTTCTGTCTATTACCTCAGGCGCTTCCACCCGCTCGCGCACAAGCACCTGTGCCCGGCTTCCGTTTATGTTTATTGCAAACCAGGATAGCTCCGGAATGTCAAGAAGTATCTCATTAGACAGCGTCTCCGAGTCCACGCTGAGTCCAAAAGTACCTATTTTTACGCCATGGGATTTCAGTACGCTCAATATCTTCCATGAGGGGACCTCCTCATTGCCGTACACATTTATCTCCCAGATAAACATGGAAGCCGCCCATACTGCAACAAGCAGCACGGCCAATGGTATTATAAGCCACAACCGTTTTTTCAGGCTTCGGCAGACCTTAAACAGCCCCCGTTCCTGCACCACTTCTGCCTCCGGTACAAGGCGCATTACATCTTGAAGGCTGTGTCTCAAAACACAGACCTCTGCCTCATTCCCCTTTGCCTCAGAGTTCCAAAACGGAATATCTCCGCCGGCCAGGGCGTTTACCCCCGCCGGATTTGGCAGCTGCACACGCATATATCCTCTGAGATAATTAAGTGTTCTCCTGTACACACCGCCACCTCACAACTCAACGGCGGATACCGCGCCTGTTATCATAATCTCCCTGGAGTTCATGGCCCCAACTTTAAGTCCGCGGCCTTTTATAACGGCCTTAAAACCGCGGCACCGGACAGATATCAGCTCCTCGCCGTACTCCTCAATGCCGCGGTGCCCCTCTATCAGCACATTCCTTCCGGATATTGTTATTTTAGGCACAGTGGGAAATGCCTCAGGAGGAATGTCAAATTCCTCCGCAATCCTCTCAGCGGCCCTTGAACGTCTCTCTTTTCTCATCTCGGACACCTCCGTTTCAATAATATTTATGTCCCGGAGTGCAAAAATACGCCTGAAACAGCATAGGTATTTACCGCAAGTGAAATTTTCCTTTATTTTGGGAGGAGTACATGAAAAGAAAAAAGCTTATTTTGCCGGTTGTCTGGTGCATTATTGCAGCGGCCGCGCTTATCCTTTCCCCGGCGGTGGCCGTTTCCGCCGGCAGGGACGGAGTCCGGCTGTGTCTCGAAACGGTTATCCCGTCTCTATTTCCCTTTTTCGTTCTGTCCGGTTTTGTCGTCAGAATGAACTTTGCCCAGCGCGCGGGCAGACTTCTGTCTCCGGTAATGCGTCCTATATTCGGTGTGCCGGGAACGGGCGCCGTTCCCCTGCTTCTTGGATTTATCGGAGGGTATCCGGTGGGAGCGAAAACAGTGGCGGAGATGTATTCCTCAGGTCAGTGCAGCCGCCGGGACGCTGTAAAAATGCTGTTTTTTGTCAGCAATACCGGCCCCGCGTTTATTATAGGCGTTGCCGGCGCCGCAGTGTTCAAAAGCGTAAAGCTGGGCTTTATCCTCTACGGCTGTCATATTGCCGCCGCCCTGTTAACCGGTATTCTGGCGCGTATTTTCAGCCGGAAATCATCACCCGAAAATGTGCATGAAGCCAGCAGCACAGCTCTGTCAGCTCCGCCTGCCTCCGCCGCGTTTACCACGGCCGTCACCTCCTCAGTCACTTCCATACTGAACGTCTGCGGGTTTGTAGTGCTGTTTACGGTTATCCTGCGTCTTATAGAGGTATACAAAGTAACCGCTTTTCTCATACGCCTTTTGAGCTTTACCGGTCTCAGCCCTGTGCTGTCGGGAAAGCTTATATCCGGATTTATGGAGCTCACCACAGGCATATGGAGCCTCTCTGAGACCTCGGCCAATCTCACTTTTTCATTTACCGCAGCGGCATTTATGCTGGGCTGGGGCGGACTTGCTGTGCACTGCCAGGCGGCGTCCTTTCTCTCCGAGAGCGGACTTCCCATATCCCATTACATATTCGGCAAACTTGTGCACGGCACTATATCCGCTGTAATTGCCCGGCTCACGCTGAGCCTGTTCGCCGCTGAGAGTACATTTGCTTTTTACGGACACGCCACAAAAATGGAGGCCTTTTTTGACTATCTTGGGCTTTATGTCTCCGCAGCCTGCTTTATAGCCTGGCTCATCTTCATGATTGTGGGAAAAATAAAATCAGCCCGGAGCCGGACTGACAGAGGTTGAAATTATGACACTTACAGAGTATAATTATCAAAAGTGACTATCTATATTTAAAGTCAGGCAGAATTGGCTGCCCGCAAAACGGAGTGTTCATCTATGCTTTTCGACAAAAAAATAGAGCCGAAGTGCACATACTGCAAAATTGGCAGGCCAATTCCCTATTCCGATGAGATTGCCTGTATACGTCACGGCATAATGTCCCCTGAGGACTCCTGCCGCCGCTTTTCCTATGACCCCACAAAGAGAGTTCCGGAGGTTCAGGCCCCCTACTCTCCGGGAGAATATTCTGAAGAAGATTTCACCCTTTGAAGCCTTACAGTACAAGGTCACAAATATCGTATTTTACTGCGCCGTCCTCAATCTCCAGGACGGCGTATGTTTTTTGTCCCGTTCCGACAGAGCCGGGATTTAAAATCAGCATTCCCTCGTACTCCATGGAAAAATTTCTGTGAGTATGTCCGAAAAGGGCTATATCCGCGTTTCTGTACATGGCCGCTGTAATAAATGAGTTAAGTCCGGTCTTTACACCGTATCTGTCGCCGTGAGCCATAAATATCCGCTTGCCCCCGGCAACAAATTCGTCCTCCGCCGCCTCATTTGCGAAGCCGTCGCAGTTGCCGCGCACTGCACGCACCACGAGATTTGGCATGTTCTCCCTTATAATGGCGCAATCAGCTGCCACGTCCCCCAGGTGCAGCACCATGTCCGGGCCGGTGACAGACACCGCCCGCATAAGCGCTTTTCTGTTTCCATGTGAATCTGACACCACAAGTATTTTCATATTTTTGTCACTCCCCCGGTTAAGTCTGAATATAATATTCTGAGATTAAAATCAAAATCCTCTGAAAGGCTGTGGTTTTTATGGATAACTGGGCCGATAAAGCGCAGGAATACCTGAATACGGAAAAAGGCAAAAAACTCATGGGCAAAAAGGACGACATCGCCCGCATTGCCGACTCCCCCGACGGGCAGCGGGTAAAAAACATGCTGGAAAAAAGCGGAAGCCTTGACAAGGCCATAAGCACCGGTGACACCTCGGCGGTCCAGGCGGCAATAAAAAACATACTAAACACCAAAGAAGGGGCGCGCCTGGCGCAGCAGCTCAAGGACCTGATGAAATAACTAAAATTACTCTCCTCCCCTCCGCATGGCGTGTGGGGTATGAGAGCCTTGTAAAAGCTACTACCGGAGGTGTGGGCACATGGGAGAATTTGAGGACAAATTAAACAGTATATTATCTTCTCCAGAGGATATGAAAAAAATTATGAATTTGGCGCAGTCCCTGTCCGGCTCAGGGGGAGAAAA
>CAJFTV010000070.1 GCA_904420055.1 Candidatus Alloscillospira gallinarum
GCAAAGCGGCGTAGCGACGCCTCAAGTCCGCCTATCACAACAGGCAGGCCGGGGAACGCCTCTTTAACGCAGTTTGAATAGACTATAACAGCGTGGTCCGGACGCAGTCCGGCCCGTCTCCCCGGTGAATAGGCGTCATCATGCCGGCGCTTTTTTGCCGCAGTGTAGTGGGCAACCATCGAGTCCAGATTTCCCGCGCCTATAAGGGCGGCATACCGTGGCCTGCCCATTGCGGTAAACGCGTCGGTGTTCTTCCAGTTCGGCTGGGATAGCACCGCGACCCGGTATCCCTCCGCCTCAAGAACCCGGCTGATAACCGCGGCTCCGAAACTGGGGTGGTCTACATACGCGTCTCCGGTTATGAGAAGAAAGTCGTAATAGTACCAGCCGCGCTCTTCCATATCTTCACGGCTAACAGGCAAAAAATCTGTGTTATACATACATCACCTCATGGCGGCGCAGCCAGTTATATGATATGTCCAGCTCCATTCTTATCATCTCTCTGCCGCCGTCCTCCGACATACCGCAGGGCCTGAATCCAAAGTGCTCAAAAAATCCGCAGCTATCTTTTGCCATATACGGTACAGAGATTTCCACATACTCCTTTTTGTCCCTGCGGAAATCCGATATGGCCTGACCGATAAGCTGTGGACTCAGCCCTCCTCTTCTGTACTCCGGCAGAACATAGTAAAACTCAATATATCCCCTGTCACGGTCTGCACGGCTCTTTACGGCGTCCAGTTCAATTATCCCCATCGGCCTGTCCCCGTGAAATGCGATATATGTCTGTTCCCGGTTCTCTTCAAACCTCCTTAAAAACACCTCCGGCATGTCTGCCTCCGGAAACGTCTCTCTCCATTGCTCCATTCTGCATTTCAGATAAAAATCACTGTCCTCTTTTGTAGCCGCCTTGCGGAACAACAGACCATTTGCGTCACTGCTGTCTCCGTTTTTCCACCATGTCTGCCGCTTTAAAGTGCTGACCTCTTCCGGCAGATGGGATATGTCACCATAATACGCAACATCGATGTCTTCTCCCTCGACATGCAGAAGAGTCACGCCAGTGTTGTCACAGTGCGGTATGGAGGATATCTCCCTCGACGGCACGTTCTGCACCGCCGCAATAAGTGCACGGATTGCCGAACCGTGGGAAGCCGCCGCCACACTCTGTCCTGCGTGCCGTCCAGCTATCTCCAATACAGCAGATTTCATTCTGTTTTGAAGGTGCGAAAACGCTTCACCTCCGTAAATCTGCCACTTCTCCGGGTCGGAATTAAAATATATGAGCTGCTCCGGCATGCTGCGCTCAATTTCCGACCAGGTGCGGTCCTCCCACTCACCCATGTTAACCTCGCGGAGTTCCGGCATCGTGTGAAGCGGCAGGTCGTGGGGTATAAAAATGGCCGACGCCGTCATCTGCGTGCGTATAAGGTCGCTTGAGTAGACAGCGTCGATGTGCACATCTTTAAAACGCCTGGAAAGGGCCGCAATCTGCTTCCAGCCCCGGGGTGTTATGAGGCTGTCATACCAGCCATGTATACGCCTGTACAAATTTCCCTCTGCCTCAGCGTGTCGAATAAGGTATATGTTTGTCATATGTAACAGTCCTTAAAAAATCTTTCTCTCATTTTAAACTAAATTTGCACGCTTTACAATATGCTTAAAGAGTCTGAGGAAAATGCCAAAGACTCTATTGATGAATTGATTGATATCCGCCTTGACATGATTAAACAGGAAATCGAAAACGAGAAAGATGCTATCAACGAGAGGCTTGACTATCTCAAAGAGTTCTACGATGAGCAAAAAGAAGATAAATAAAACCCATTTTTAATAGAACTTTACTTGGCTTGCAGAAATATTCTATTTCATATATAATTTGTAGATAGGATAATATTCCACGTATCTTTTATTACATAGGAGGGGTGTATTATGAAAAAATTATGGTTATGTTTTTCCACAATAATTTCTGTCTTGCTGATTTTTGCCGGGTGCGGCTCTCGCTACTTAACAGATAACGACATGTACAAAAAAGATTCCATTTCGTTTGATGACAATCAATATTATGCAGTGGCATATCTGGGATTTCAGGAAATTGATGATATGGATTACTATACTGACAAGTATCTCGTAAGCAATGACATACCGGTACATTATATTTCAGATGGTGATTATTACCTTGTTATACCCAGATACTCCGGTATGAGGCTGCAATTATACGAAAACGATATGGAAAGTTTTGAGTCCCACATAATCTATGATGATATCAGTTGTACTCCTTTTATCATTCAGTGCAATTTCAGTGATATCTTTTCAGACGTTACAGTTAAACTTATATATGAAGACCGTACAATAGAATTTTCTCCATTTGTCTCGCTTAAAGACGGGACTCTCAATGTGGGTGAACACGGGGTTAATATAACAAAGTAAATGAACTACTGCTATGCTCACTTTGTGTTTTGCCACATTTTTCGTTTATTACATTCGTTTATTACATAGGTGAATTATACTATTAAGTGCAACAGTTCAGGGGAATGAAGAAGTTCATACAGGACCCTGGTAGAATAGAATTATCACACAACTACCTTATCGCTGTAGCGCGGCACCGGGTAGCCGGGGATGACGATATCGCTGTCGATCTCGTTGCCCCATGCGTCCCAGCCGGGTTGACGGCGGCGGGCAAACAGCTCCAGATACGGCCCGTCTGAGAGGCGCTCAATGATGGCGAACTGTTCCTCCGGCTTGTGGGAGTGCTCCTGCACGGGCGCGAACAGCCAACTGCCCTGGCCGTGGAACTTGACAGGTGCGTGTCCACGGGTAGCGAACAAAATTGTCTCAGATGAACTGCGGATGTAAACTCCAAGTCCGAGCCTTGACTTGGTCCAGGTCAACATACTGCGGTAGGTA
>CAJFTV010000071.1 GCA_904420055.1 Candidatus Alloscillospira gallinarum
AAAGATGTAGTGGAGAAGGTTGTCCCGTATTCGGGACACGATATAACCGTTGTGGACCTGCCGTGGGAGACGGAATAGACATGCAGGCCGCGTCGCCATAATCGCAAAATAGATTAAAAGCCAGTGCATTTTATGCACTGGCTTTATCTTTACCGCTTTTTCCCTCTGTAATTTTTAATATCTGTGCACAGAAGGTCGGCAAGGGGCCATTTTGAATATTTCTGCAAAAAATCATCAAGTTGCATGATATGGTGTTCCTCCCCATACTCACAATTAAAGAAACGGTATCCGTCCGGTGACTTTACAAAGGACACAAAATGGATATATGGAAATTCAAAATATCTCAAAATACCCCAGGGAATATAATTATACCTGTGAATGCGTTTACTTGAAACTGTATGCCGCACTGCGGTAATACCATAGCTTTTAAGGGCCGCAGTCATGCTTTTCATTGGTGTGCCCATGAGACCGCCAAGGTGCAGAAGCCCTGACATTTTTGAAGAGACCTCTTCAGGAGGTACAGGAGAGCCGAGGTAGTGAAGTATGTTGTAAACTGCAATCCAGCCGCAGCCGTTATAGGGAGACGTATGCCGGCCATATTTAAAGTCACCTGTAAGAGCCTGATTTACTATGTATCCGTCGGTGGAAAAAGGTGATGCTGTCATTTTTCCCAGCCCATTGAGCGCCGGACAGCGCGTTTCCACGTGTTGTGCAGGCGTTTTGCCTCATTTATATCCATCTGGGGTGTGAATATCCTCTCCACAGTCCTGAGACCGAGGATATCCGACGGTGACTTCCACAGGCCGCAGGAGAGGCCGGCGGAAAAGGCGGTGCCAAGAGCGGTCGTCTCGACAAGCTTTGGACGGTCGATTGGCTTTCTCAGAATATCTGTCTGGAATTGCATCATAAAATCACTGACGGAGGCGCCGCCGTCCACCCTCAGGACAGAGAGCGGCTCGCCCGATACCTCTTCCATGGCGTCTAAAAGGTCTTTTACCTGGTAGGCTATTCCCTCCAGCACGGCCCGGGCGAGATGCGCCTTTGTAGTGCCGCGGGTGAGGCCGAGTATTGCGCCACGGGCGTACATGTCCCAATGGGGCGCGCCGAGCCCCGTAAATGCGGACACCGCGTATACGCCGCCGTTATCGGGAACGGACTCCGCTAAAATGTCACACTCATGCGCGGTGCTTATAAGCCCCAGCTCGTCCCGAAGCCACTGTATTGAGCTGCCTGCGTTGAACACACTGCCCTCAAGCGCATAGCAGACCTCACCACCCATGGACCAGGCGATAGAGGTGAGAAGTCCGTTTGTACACTTCTTCCGCGTGCTGCCCGCATTCATTAGCGTAAAGCACCCGGTGCCGTAAGTATTTTTTGCCTGACCGGGGGAGATACAGCCCTGCCCCAATAGAGCCGCCTGTTGGTCGCCCATGCTGGAGCAGATAGGAATGCCGGCGAATTTTTCAATTGGCCGTATGCCTTTTGCAATTTTACCAATCTCCCATGAGGTTGGCACAGGCTCAGGCAGCATACCCATGGGAATGCCGAGAATTTTGCAGAGCTCGCTGTCCCAGGTAAGGCTGTCAATATTAAAGAGCATGGTTCTGGAGGCGTTTGAGTAATCAGTCGCGTGCACACGGCCGCCGGTGAGATTCCAGATAAGCCAGCTGTCAACGGTGCCGAAAACAAGGTCGCCGTTTTCCGCCCGGGACCGTGCGCCGTCTATGTTGTCCAGTATCCACTTTATTTTTGTACCTGAAAAATATGCGTCGATGAGAAGTCCGGAACGCTCCATTATAAAATCTGTCAGCCCCTCATCTTTAAGTCGGGTGCAGATATCCGCGGAGCGCCGGCACTGCCACACAATGGCGTTGCACAGAGGGCGGCCGGTGTGCCTGTCCCATATTACCGTGGTTTCCCTCTGGTTCGTAATGCCGATCCCCGCGATGTCTCCAGGTGCAAGGCCGCTTTTTTCCAGGGCCTGAGACATGGATAAATATTGCGAGGACAAAATCTCCTCCGGGTCGTGTTCAACCCAGCCCGGCGCGGGGTATATCTGAGCAAACTGGTTTTGCCCGGTGGCCACGATATTTCCGCCCTTATCAAATATTATTGCCCGGGAGCTTGTGGTGCCCTGGTCGATAGCCATTATATATTCAGCCATATAAAAAGCCTCCAATCCGGCGGGGGAGGGAGTAAAAAATCCCCGTCCGCGCCATAATAATTAAATGCAATTTTTACACTTTTGCCAAAGTGTTGTTGACGAACAGATGAAAAACAGATACAATATAGACAAAATTATATT
>CAJFTV010000072.1 GCA_904420055.1 Candidatus Alloscillospira gallinarum
ACATAGCCCTCTGTGCCGTTATAGTTTATCTTATACCAGCCTGAGGAGGACTGCTCTAAAATCACGACGATTGTGCCGTCTTCAAGGGTGGATATTATGTCGTAGTTTGTCCCGGGTCCGGAGCGTACATTCAAAATTGACGCGTTAACCGTGCCTGCGCCATATGCGATTGTTCCGGAGGCCCCGGCAGTGATTCCGGCTGAAAGCGTAATTACCCCAACCGCCAGAACCGTACACAGAAACCTTTTACACTTATTCATATGCATACCTTTCCAAATTGAATTAGGCTGTCTTTAAAGACCTTGTCAGCCAGACATATGCCACGTCCATCGCCGCATAGAGGCTGTTTTTTTCTGTCTTCTTGACAACTCTGTCCCTGGACTTAAGCTCCGGGTCTGTCAGCTGGAGCTGTACCACTACTCTCGTTGCCACGTCCATGTCCTTGACCTTTTTTGTCTCGGTAATCTGGAGCATGGCTATGTATTTGTCCGACATACTGCCGTAATAAATCAAATTATCCTTTCTGCGAAGGGGGTGTCCTTTATATTCTAAAGTCACTTTTTCTGCCATCAGCTTTCCTCCTGTCCTCAAAAGTGTAACCAAATTGTAACACATTGTTTCCCTCTTGTCAATATCTATATACTTTTGGAGCCTTTTCGGTAAAATGCGGACAGCTTTTAGGGCTGTCCGCAAGATATTGTGATGTACTTATTCCTTACTCTCAAGGTAATGGGTAACAAGCTCCTGAAGCAATTCATCTCTGTCAAGACGGCATATTAAAGTTCTCGCACCATTATAATTTGTAATGTACGTCGGGTCCTCAGAGAGAATGTATCCCACTATCTGGTTTACAGGATTATAGCCCTTCTCCCGCAGAGACTCAAACACCGTTGTCAAAATCTGCCGTATCTCTGCCCGCTTGCTCACCACATCAAATTTTCTTGTGTAATCTTCCATGTAAACCATACACCTCCTGCGTGTACCAAAAATATTGACAAGAATTCCTTGAATATATGAAAAGGTATGCTTATGTTAAGTTTTGAAGGCACAAAGCCGCGCCACCGTGGCCGCCTCCGAAAAACGGCGCATATCAACTGGTTGTTGGATTATTATAACAGCTTTTTCAAAGATTAACATAAAATAATTATTAATTTTTCAAAAAATGCATTTTATTACTCCATATGCTCCTTTGTAAAGGGGGAGGACATCATATTTCTGAGATTATAGCTCACGTACCTGCCGTCGCCCCGGGCGCACAGCAGTTCAAGGTCCGGAGCAAACTCCATCAGCACCTGCCGGCAGGTGCCGCAGGGAAAACAGTAATTTGAACTCTCGGCAGTTATGGCAAGGCGCACAAAATCGGTGTGTCCGGCGCTTACGGCATTTCCCACCGCCACCCTTTCGGCGCACATGGTGCAGCCCAGGGCACAGTTTTCCACGTTACAGCCTGTGAAAACCGACCCGTCGGAACACTCAATCGCAGCGCCCACCGGAAATCTGGAATATGGTGAATAGGAATTTGACATAGCCGCGGCAGCCCGTTCTAATAAGTTTCTGTCTGTCATATTAAAACCTCCCTATTTATATGCTTTGCTGAAAATGTACGCGCTTTTCAAATACAGGCGCATACAGCAAGCAGCGTATTGCCTGTACTTATCTCCGCCCGCTCAAGGCGTGTGCACAAGCGGAAATTACTTTACATATACAGTCCAGTTTTCAATGTCTGAAAGCGCTCCGGACACCGTGGGGGAAAACCCCTCTATGGCGCCCCGCTGTGTATAGACGGCGTACTGCCTGTAAAGTACGGGCACAACAGAGGCCAAATCCCGCACCTGGGTACACAAAAGCGAAGCCGCCTCCCTCTTTGCGCTGTCGTTTTCCGCATTCAGAAAGCTTTCAATCAGACTGTCGTATGTTTCAGACCCCATACCGCCATAGTCGAGGGAGCCGTCTGACCCCAAAATTACCGAAAAGTCAAAATCTTTTTTAAGGGCCACTTCGCCGTAATAAAGGTCAAATTCTCCCTCCTGAAGCGCCTGAAGATATGAGTTCTCGTCAAGCTTTGTGAGCTCAACCTTAAATCCCATGCTCGTCAGGGAGTCGGCTATAAGCTGGGCAGCGTGTACTTTTTTCCCGCTGTTGGTACAGACAATAAAGCGCAGGGTAAAAGGCTCATACCCGTCTCCGGATTGATAGTCCAGAAATCCGTCTCCATCGTTGTCTTTCAGTTTTGCCGCGGTGACGTAGCTCTCTACCCGGGAGACAGAATATCCTGCGCCGTTCTCGGCCGCGGACGGATAGGCGTAGTGTACTGAATTTAATATAAGCGGCGCCGGCTGCCCGCAGCCGCCGTATGCCGAGTCGATTATGCCCTGCCTGTCCACAGCGCAGTAAATGGCCTTGCGCACATCAGAAGTTAAATATGGCGAGCTTGCATTAAAGCCCACATACTGAAGCCACGTTGTGCCATAATACCTCGCCTCATAGTCGTTGTGGAAGTTGTAATCCAGGTCGTCCCCCGTGTCGTCCAGTATCATGTCAATCGTACCTGCGGCAAACGCCTCCGGCACCTGCCGGTCCTCAAGCTCCACAAGGACAATCTTGTCCAGCGGCAGCTCCTTCCCGTAATCGGAAAACGGCTCCAAAACAGTGCCGTTTAAAATATACGGCCCCGTTCCCACGGGCATTGCGCTGTCCAGTGTTCCGTATTTTATAACGGGAATGTCAAGGTCATAGGGCAGCGTGGCGTCAGCCGAGAACAGCGTTATCTGTACCCGGTCCTCCACAACAAGGCAGGAGGCTATATTTGCAAGTCGGGACATATAAATCCCGGTAGTGCGGCCGCAATTAATTGAATATGCCACGTCGTCAGCCGTGAGGGTTGAGCCGTCATGCATCTTTACAGGCTCAACTGAGAGATAATATACAATGTTGTCCTCTGTCTCAATTGAGCTGCACAGGACGCTTTCAAGCCGGAAATTCTCATCAACTTTGAAAATACTCTGATATATAAGACTTAAAACAGCGGAGTTATAGGCGTTGTCGCAGGTAAAGGGATTTAAGCTCTCCGAGGCCACATACCGCATTGTAAACTCTCCGTCGCCGGTAAAACGCGGAACCGTGCTGTCCTGTCCCGCCGCAGTCTGTACACTGTCCCCTGCGTCACCGGCATCGTCAGCTTCTTCTAAAGCTTCCTCCTGTCCGCAGGCGGCAAGTGACAGCATAACAGCCGCCGCGACAAGCACACATATCCACCTGTGAAATAAGCCCCGTTTCACTAAAACAATCCTCTCAGTCCAATGTAATACACGAGGCCTGTACGCCCCTTTTGCCATCTGTGGCCCGGTGAGACCAGTATTTATCCCTTTTACACATGGTACACTCCGGGGAAATGTCTATGTTCTCCGGCAGAACCCCCGCTCTTTCAAGAAGCCATGAGTTTATACCCTTGAGGTCCGTCATAAACTTGCCGTTATTTCCGGGTATTACAAATTTTTCTGCGGCTTTTCCCATAAGCCCGGCCATGGCCCTCTCTACATCTTCCCCGGTCTCAAAACAGCACAGGGAAATGCAGGGGCCGATTGCCCCCCGGATATCTTCCGGACGGGAGCTGAACACCTCGCACATTTTTCTCACTGCCTTACCCGCGATATCCGCCGCCGTGCCGCGCCAACCGGCGTGTACAGCGCCGATACATCTTTTTACAGGGTCGTAGAGCAAAATGGGAGTGCAGTCTGCTGTAAAAATAAAAAGTACAAGGCCGGGAATATCGGTAATAAGCCCGTCCGCCTCATACGGCACCGGCACTCCGGGCCGGCGGCAGTCACTTGGGGTACATACTCTTATGCCGTCCCTGTGCACCTGCCGTGAAAAAACCGCTTTTTCGCTGTCCGCGCCAATTGCCCGGCAAACCCGGCGGATATTCTCCTCAACACATTCCGGGCTATCTCCCAGATTTACCCCCACATTCATCGTGGAGTATATTCCTTGGCTCACGCCGCCAAGGCGTGTCATAAATCCGTGTCTTGCCTCAATCTTCCGGGACGCCGTGAAAACAACGCCGTCCCTGCTTATCTCTTTAAAGCTCATAATCAGCGAACATTTCTGCCGCAGCAGTCCTTATATTTCATAGGCAGCCCGTTTGGCCGCAGCTTCCCGCAGGGGCAGGGGTCATTTCGGCCGATTTTCTTACCTGCCTTTACCGGACGCCGCCTGTCTGTGCCGTCTCCGGCCGTGGCGCTTGTAACGGTAGCGACACTGCGGCGCTCTATGGCGTTGTTTGTCTTGACGCGCACAGTGAAGATACGGCGGACAACCTCTTCCCTTATGCCGTTTACCATGGCCTCGAACATGTCGAAGCCCTCCTGCTTGTAGGCGTCAACCGGGTTTACCTGTCCGTAAGCCCTGAGACCTATTCCCTGGCGCAGCTCGCTCATGGCGTCTATGTGGTCCATCCAGTACTCGTCCACAACCCGGAGAAGTATCACCCGCTCCAGCTCCCGCATAAGAGGCGTGTCGGTATTCGGCAGCATTCCCAGGGACTTCTCCTTTGCGGCGTAAAACTCCTCTGCCTTTTTGAGCACAACATCTGTGAGTTCCTCTTTTGTAAAGCCACCCTCGGGTATCTCAAGGCTGTTTTTGGGGAGGAACATTCTCTCAAACGGAGCAATAATCTCAGTAAGCTCGTCTCTGTCCGTCACCTTTCCGCCGGAGCTGAACCCACTGTTTATTGTCCCCGTTATGGTGCTTTTTATCATGTCCTGAATGTACTTTTGAACGTCCTCGCCGTCAAGGACCTTTCGGCGCTGCTCATAGATAATATTACGCTGGGTGTTCATGACATCATCGTATTCCAGCACCGTTTTACGTGACTGGAAGTTACGGCTTTCAACCCGCTTCTGGGCGTTTTCAATCGCACCGGACAGCATCTTCTGGTCTATTGGCGTGTCCTCGTCAACCCTGAGCGTATCCATGAGGCGCGCCACTCTCTCGCCTCCGAAAAGGCGCATGAGGTCGTCGCTCATTGCGATATAGAAACGTGTTTCTCCCGGGTCTCCCTGACGTCCGGAACGTCCGCGGAGCTGGTTGTCAATACGTCTTGACTCGTGACGCTCGGTGCCTATTATGAAAAGGCCCCCCGCCGCGCGGACGACTTCCGCCTCCTTAGCAGTCTCCGCCTTATATTTTTCAAGCCTTTCCCTGAACAGCTTTCTGGCCTCAAGCACTTCCTCATTGTCCGTGTCGGCGTATCCGGTCGCCTCGGTTATTATCTCCTCGGGTATTCCCGCTTTTCTCAGGTCGCTTGTCGCCATGTACTCGGCATTGCCGCCCAGCATGATATCCGTGCCTCGTCCGGCCATATTGGTGGCAATCGTCACGGCCCCCGCCTTGCCGGCCTGGGCAATTATCTCCGCCTCTTTCTCGTGGTACTTGGCATTTAACACGTTGTGCTTTATTCCCGCCTTTTTGAGAAGCGAGGACAGATATTCACTCTTTTCAATGGAAATGGTGCCAACCAGTACCGGCTGGTTTCTCTCGTGGCACTCCTTAATCTGGGCAATTATGGCCTTGTCCTTGCTGTTTTCCGTCTTATACACCACATCGGGGTCATCTTTGCGGATTACAGGCTTATTTGTGGGTATTTCAACTATATCCAGATTATATATTGTGGAAAATTCCTCTTCCTCTGTCAGGGCAGTACCGGTCATGCCGGAGAGCTTGTCATAAAGGCGGAAAAAGTTCTGATATGTAATTGTGGCCTGAGTTTTGCTCTCACGCTCAACATTTACGTGCTCTTTCGCCTCAATCGCCTGGTGCAGCCCCTCGGAGTAACGGCGGCCATACATAATACGCCCCGTAAACTCGTCCACTATGAACACCTGGCCGTCCTTAACAACGTAATCCACGTCCTTTTTCATTACGCCATGGGCCTTTATGGCCTGATTTATATGGTGGGACAGAGTAGAGTTTTCAAGGTCTGCGAGGTTTTCAATTTTAAAGTATTCCTCAGCCTTTGAAATTCCCCGGGCCGTGAGGGTGGCGGTGCGGGACTTCTCGTCCACTACGTAGTCGGCGTCCAAATTCTCATCTTCGTCGGCCTTTTCATCTATCGTCGCATAGACCTGTTTTTTAAGCCGTGAAACAAAGTCGTTTACCTGTGAGTACAGCTCTGTGGACTTGTCCCCTACGCCGGAGATAATAAGAGGGGTCCGGGCCTCATCTATGAGAATGGAGTCCACCTCGTCCACTATGGCAAAGCTGTGTCCCCTCTGTACCATTCCGCTCTTATATATGGCCATGTTGTCCCGGAGATAGTCAAATCCAAGCTCGCTGTTTGTCGCGTAGGTTATATCGGCGTCATATGCCTTTTTCTTGTCTGCGGCGGCCATTCCGTGAACTATAAGCCCCACCTCAAGCCCCATAAAGCGGTGAACTTTGCCCATCCACTCGCTGTCGCGGCGGGCCAGATAGTCGTTTACCGTAACCACATGGACGCCCTTGCCCGCAAGGGCGTTTAGATATGACGGCAGTACGGCCACCAGTGTCTTTCCCTCACCGGTTTTCATCTCGGCAATTCGCCCCTGATGGAGTACAATTCCGCCGATTACCTGCACCTTATACGGGCGCATTCCAAGGACCCTGTCTGCGGCCTCCCGCACGGCCGCAAAGGCCTCCGGCAGGATATCGTCCAGTGTCTCCCCCTTTTGAAGCCGCTCTTTAAATTCCCCTGTCTTGGCCTTAAGCGCCTCATCGGAGAGGGCCTTATACTCCTCCTCCATACCCATTATCTTGTCGGCAATGGGTTCTATCTGTTTAAGCTCTCTGTCGCTGCGAGTACCAAACAGTTTTTTAAATGCAGATTTGAACATAAGCTTTTAATGTTCCTTTCGGTATGTATATTCTAATTTCCACTGTCATATTGAAAGTGTTAATTTCACATTTTGCGGTTATTATAGCATATAATTATGAACAAAAAAAGAGAAAAACGACACCATACGGCCAAAATACGCAAAAAGCCGCCGCACAGTAGAAATCCTGTGCGGCATACAATCTGCAAAACTCTTAAATTTGACCATATCTTCAAGACTAAAGCCGCCTGAGTACGTCCTTAAAATAATCAGGCAGCTCAGTTTCAAACTCCATGGGTACGTTTTTTGATGGGTGGATAAATTTTATTTTCTTTGCGTGAAGGCACTGCCCCGCAAGCCCCTTTTCCGGCTTTTTCCGCCCATATACCAAATCCCCCAAAACCGGGTGGCCTATATACGCCATATGGACCCTTATCTGGTGGGTTCGCCCCGTCTCCAAAATACAGCGCACATGGGTATATCCATTATACCTTGCAATTACCTCGTACCTTGTGGCGGCGGGCCGGGAATTTTTCTCCGTCACCGCCATGCGTTTTCTGTCCGTCGGGTGGCGTCCGATTGGCGCGTCAATTCGCCCTGCGTCTTCCCGCAGATTTCCGCACACAACCGCCTCATATACCCGCGACAGGCTCCTGTCTGAGAGCTGATTTGACAGATGCTGGTGGGCGGCGTCATTTTTCGCCGCTATTATAAGCCCCGACGTATCCTTGTCTATCCTGTGCACAATCCCCGGGCGCAAAGCTCCCCCTATCCCGGAGAGGCTGTCGCCGCAGTGGTACAGCAGCGCGTTGACAAGCGTGCCGGAGGTATGACCCGGAGCCGGGTGCACTACCATGCCCCGCGGCTTGTTCACAACGACAACGTCCCCGTCCTCATATACAATGTCAAGGGGTATGTCCTCCGGCTGCGCGTCCGCAGGCTCAGGCTCCGGCAGCGTCACTGTAAACACCTGACCGGGCTCTGTCCTGTGATTTTTGCGCACCGGCTTTCCCTCAAGGGTGACAAGTCCGCTTTCAATTAGCTTCTGTGCCCCGCTTCTCGACACCTGCGGCAGCTTTTCCGCCAGGAGCACGTCAATTCTGATACCGGCCATATCGGCGGTTACATCAGAACTTGTCACTGCCAAACTCCCTCATAATATCTTCAAACGTAAAATCCTCGTCGGACTTTGTCTCGCCCGGCTTCGCCTCCTGCGCTTTCTTCTCTATGTCAAGGTCAAGATTTTTGAAGAACTCATCTTCAGGAGATGCCTCTTCCTCTTTCTGTACAGGCTGCGCCTCGTCAGCACCGGCTTCCCCGGAAATATCGTCTTTCCCTGCGGCAGACCTTATTTTGTCCACGGGGATTACAATTGTGGACTCGTCAATATCCGGGCCGTACTTCTTTGAAAGGCGCTTCTCTCTCCGTGTATTGCCCGTCGGCACCGCAGGGGCATACTGCACGCCCGAGGCGGTCTCACTTATTTCAGGCTCCTCTTTCCCTTTTTTCTTCCACTTGTGCACAAAGAGAATATAGATTACAAGGAGTATTCCGCCCACTGTTATAAATATATCCGCCACATTGAATACAGCAAAGTTTATAAACAGAGGCTGGAACATGTCCACCACATAGCCAAGTACAAGGCGGTCAATCAGATTGCCCACCGCTCCGCCGAGGATAAAGCACAGCGAGAGCTTTCCCAAAACACCCAGCCGCGCCTTGAACATAATTATAATTATCGCGATAATTGCGACTGCGGAAATTCCCGCCAGCACCCATATTCCCCAGCTCTTATCCGAGAACATCGAAAACGCGCCTCCGGTGTTCTCCACATATGTGAGGCGGAAAACAGAGGGAATTACATCAAGGCTCTCGCCTGAGCTGAAATTCAGGGTAGTCAGGTATTTTACAAACTGGTCACCCACAACAATTATAACCGACAGGATAAGATATAACATGCTGTCTTCCTTTCTCTCTTGCAAAAGGGCCGCCCCGCAGCAAGGCCCTTTTAACTTGTCCGTTTACTCTGTAACTGCGGCCGCACACCTGGGACAGAGCTCCGGGTGGTCGTGATTTTCGCCAATATGCTCACTGTGTGTCCAGCAGCGCACGCATTTGGGAAGGCTGCTTGGCGTCACCTTCACGGTTACACCGGCAAACTCGGCGCCCTCGTATCCGTCGCCGCTGCCTTTTATTACGCTCACCTTTGAGACAATAAACGTCTCTGCCAATGTCTCCGGCGCTACGGCGGAAACCGCGGCAAACGCCTCGTCAGTGCAGTAGAGTGTTATCTCAGCGTCCAGGGGCTTTCCCACAACTTTTTCGCCGCGGGCAAGCTCCAGCGCCTTGTTCACATCGGTCCTGAGAGCAAATAGCCGCGCCCAGTACTCCTGTTTTTCCTCGCTGAGAGCATACTCGGGATTTACCTCCGGCATGTCATTGAGCATTACATGGCGTGTATCCTCTTTTGCGCTGTGGGGCATCTCCTGCCATATCTCGTCAGAAGTAAAGGCCAGTATCGGAGCGATAAGCCGCACCAGAGCGTCAAGAATTATATATATCGCCGTCTGTCCGCTTCTGCGCTTGCTGCTCGATGCCTTTTCACAGTACAGCCGGTCTTTTATTATATCAAGGTAGAGATTTGACATCTCCACGACGCAGAAGTTGTGTATCGCATATGTCACAGAGAAAAACTCGTACCTGTCATATGCGCTGCGGCACTTCTCAATGAGGCCGTTGAGCTTTGTCAGCGCCCACTTGTCAAGCTCCTCCAGCTCGTCAAACGGGACGAGATTATTCGGGTCAAAGCCTGAGAGGTTGCCCAAAATAAATCTCGCGGTATTTCTTATTTTCAGGTACTTGTCAGAGAGCTGCTTGAATATTCCGTCGGAGCAGCGCATGTCAAGCCGGTAGTCGGCAGAGGCCGCCCACAGGCGCAGAAGGTCCGCGCCGTATTTTGGAATGAGCTGGTCAGGAAGCACCGTGTTTCCAGCGGACTTGTGCATTGCCTTGCCCTCTCCGTCCACAGTCCAGCCGTGGGTGAGCACCGCCCGGTACGGGGCCGCTCCCTTAGTTGCGACACCGGTTAAAAGCGAGCTCTGGAACCAGCCCCTGTACTGGTCACCGCCCTCAAGATACAGGTCGGCGGGCCATGTTTTCGGCGCGTCGAGTTCCATGGAGGCAACGTGCGTTGAGCCGGAGTCAAACCAGCCGTCAAGTGTGTCGGTCTCCTTGGTAAATCCTCCTGCCTTGCCGCAGTGGGGACAGGTAAAGCCCTCGGGCAGCAGCTCTTCCTCCGTGAGGTCAAACCAGGCGTTTGAACCCTTTTCACCGAAAATTCCGGATATTTTTTCAATTGTCTCACTGGTGCAGACAGGTTTTCCGCACTCCCTGCAGTAAAACACGGGAATTGGCAGTCCCCAGTGGCGCTGCCGAGAGATACACCAGTCGGCTCTCTCCCGCACCATGGAAATCATTCTGTCATGGCCCCAGTCAGGCAGCCATTTCACATTTTCACAGGCTGCAACAGCCTCGTCGCGGAACGCCTCAACAGAGCAGAACCACTGCTCTGTAGCGCGGAAGATTACGGGCTTTTTACATCTCCAGCAGTGTGGGTACGAGTGGGTGATATTCTCCTTCGCAAGGAGCACGCCCTTCTCCTCCAGCACGGGGAGCATAACGTCGTTTGCCTTTGTAATGTGTGTGCCGTTAAACGCTTCATCTGTCATTATTCCGCGGGAGTTAACCGGCACAACGATGCCGATGTCCGTCCCTCTCTCCCTGTCGTATTTCTGGCAGATGAAAAAGTCGTCGGCACCAAAGCCCGGAGCCGTGTGCACGCAGCCGGTACCGGCATCCAGCGTTACATGGTCACCATTTAAAATGACGGAATCCCGGTCAAGGAACGGGTGATATGCGGTCATGAGCTCCATGTCACGTCCGTAGAGCTCTGCCGTTATCTCATATTTTTCAATCCCGGCCACCTTCATGACGTGCTCTGCAAGGTCTTTTGCCATGATATATGTCTCGCCGTTTTCAGCCCGCACAAGACCATATACGAAGTCGGGATTTACACAAATGGCAAGGTTTCCAGGCAGTGTCCATGTGGTGGTGGTCCAGATTACAAAGTAAGTCTTGTCAAGGTCGCACAAGCCCTGAAGCTTTCCCTTGTCATCGTGCACCTTGAACTTGACAAACACGGTTGTACAGGGGTCGTCGGCATATTCAATCTCCGCCTCCGCCAGGGCCGTCTCGTCCTGAGGACACCAATACACGGGCTTCATACCTCTGTATATGTAGCCCTTTTCATACATTTTTCCAAATACCTTGACCTCTTCCGCCTCAAACTTGGGGTTCATCGTGAGGTAAGGATTGTCCCAGTCTCCCAGAACGCCAAGGCGCTTAAACTGCTCCATCTGCTTTTCCACGAAGTCCTGGGCAAAATCGTGGCAGTCGTTGCGGAACTGGGAAATGGTCATCTTATGGCGGTCAAGCTTGTGCTGCTTTATAATCGCGCTCTCAATGGGCATGCCGTGGTTATCCCAGCCGGGAGTATAGGGCGCATTGTAACCCGTCATGTTTTTATATCGGACAATAAAGTCCTTAAGGCACTTGTTAAGTGCCGTACCCATGTGGATATATCCGTTGGAGAACGGAGGGCCGTCATGGAGGATAAAATTAGGCTTGCCTTCATTCTTCTTCAGAATTTCGTGATATAAGTCCATATCGTACCAGCCCTTGAGCATATCCGGCTCTCTCTTGGGCAGACTGGCACGCATTGGGAAACCGGTCTTCGGCAGGTTCAGGGTTTCATTGTAGTCCTGAGACATAGCTTTTGGCTCCTTTGCTGTTTCTAAATATAAAAGCGTCCCGCGCCGAGGCATAACGCATGGTACAGGGCGCAAAAAATATATCTGTTTAAATGGACAGTCTTCTGCCCGCGGCTTGAGTATGTGCCGCCGGTTTATTGCGGCAGATTTTTCCACACGGAACACTGCCGATAAAAGCCGCCAAAAATGCGGCGGCTTTTTCTAAAACTGTTCTGGCGTTCCGCCTCTTACTCGTCCATGTCGGTGTAATTTTTGCCGAAACGCAGATTGTCAAAGTCAAATTTGGGGCGGGGTGAGGTATAGTCGCTCTCGTCCTCGTCGTTATACTGGGGCTTTGCCTGTGCCTTTGTCTCGGTGGCAGGCGCCGTCTCTTCCTCTGTTATCTTGGACACAGCGTTGTCTATGTCGTGCACAGTGTCCATAATCTTCTCCTCTTTTGTTGGGACGGGAGGCTCCTGCTTCTGGGCGGGCTGAGCCTTAAGCTCAAGATTCGGCACTGCCTTTAAAAAGTTCTGGAGCTTCTCAATGAGGGCGTTGTTCTCCGCAATAAATGCCGCTGTGGCCTTTTTCGCCGCATTTAACCGCGCCTCCTCCTGGATAATCTGGGCCTGCATGTTCAAAAGGGCTGCGTCTGCCTCTTCCTTCGCGGATTTGAGCATAGTCCCGCTCTTCTCCTTGGCCTCTTTTACCATGTCGTCTCCCATCTTCTGAGCAGTGAGGAGGGCCATGCGCATTGCGTCCTCAGTGGAGCGGTATTCCTCCACCTTCTCAACCAGGACCTTAATCTTGCTTTTTAAAATGGTGTTCTCTTTATAAAGCGCCGTGTAATCTGCCGTAATGGTCTCAAGAAATTCATCGACAGCCGACATGTCGTAGCCGCCAAATACGGCCTTTACAAATTCCTTGCCTGAAATCTCCTGGGGTGTTAGCATATATCCCTCATCCTTTCTTGCAAAGTACTTTCAGATTTCTGCCATGCTTAGAAGTAAAGTCCATTGCTCTCCAGTTCATCTATTAAATCGCCCATAAGGTCAACATTGTACGGTGTAATTATATATGTGTTCACCGCGACCTTTTTTATCTTGCCTTCCTGAGCGTAGGCAACTCCGCTTAAAAAGTCTATAAGGCGCCGGGCAATGTCCTTGTTTGTCTGCTCAAGGTTTAATACAACCGTCCGCTTATCTCTGAGATGGTCGGCAATCTCCGCCGCATTCTCAAAGCGCTCCGGCTTTACAAGCACTACTTTAAGCGCCGCCGTTGCGTGGATATTAACTACTTTATTGTCTCTCCTGTCCTCATATGAGGGAGCCGTGTGCTTTGCCTGCACAGGGTTTTTGGGAGTGATAGGCATTTTCTCCGGTGCCTTGGGAGAAAAATCCTCAAATTCATCGTCATCGTCATCATAAGGGCGCGTAAGCTTTTTTATCTCATCAAGTAATCCCATGTTATGTAGTCCTCCTGTATTTGTTTTGTATATATAGTGACAAGTCCCTGCCAGAATCCCTCTCCGGGCCGGCAGTTATCATGGTATATTCATTCGTATTCTACATTATCTTATTTTTTTCGGGTTATGTCAACAATAACCTTTAACATAATATAAGCTAAATTATGGATTGTGGCTATTAATCGTGTATAAAGATGTGCCAATTTATGGCTATCTTACCACTTTTCCGTCATACAGGTTCCGTGCTCTGACTATTATCTCGGCCCCTTCGTTCAATGTCTCTCCCTCGGCCGGGCCAATAAGGCACATTCCGTCTCCAAACATTGCTGTAACCTCAATATCCACCCTCTCAGCCTGAAGTCCCATAAGTATATATACATATGTCCCTGTATCATCTGAATGTATGGCCTCCTCCGGAACAGACAGCCCTGTCTGCCGGGATATCAGCACTTCCGCATCTGCCGTGCGTACAGGCGCTACATCTGCCAGGCCGCGGCTACTGGAAAGCACCACCACACACTGTCCGCCGGAGTCCCTGCCGATTTCCTCAATCGTCATGTCCACAGTGTCGCTGTAGTTTTTTGTGAACTCAACAGTTACCTGCTCTCCCGCCTCAAATTCCGCCGCCCTCTCCGACGGCATAACTGCAGCAAAATACCATGTTGTGCCAGACACTAATTTTCCGAAATATCCGGAAATTGACGCCGGACTCTGAAAAAGCGCCTGAAGGCCCTCCGGCGTAAGCCCTGTGAGCATGTCCGGAGAGACCGCCTCCAGTCCGTCAACGGCCGTGGAGAATATGCCGCTTTTGTCCGTCGTGACAGGAACTGCTCCCGTCTGCATGGCATTCAGCTCTTCAAGGCGCACCTTGAGCGACGCCAGCTCCTCTTCGCTGTCGCTTTCCGCCTGTGCTGAGTTCATTATATTTATCTCAATATTATAAACCAGATTGTCAAGGTTCCCAAGGTCTCCGGCAGCCACCGCCGCTGCAAGCTCAGAAACAGCCACAGAGGCCCCTTCTGTACTGTCCCCGCCCGCTTCAAGGCGGGCAATACTCTGCTCCGTCTCTATTATCTCGTCGGCAACAGACAGATCCTCCTCGCTGCTGTACGTCACAGCTACAACACCGCCGGCAGCCACCTTTTTGCCGTCTGCCACCGGCGAAATTATACCGCTTCCGGTCATTGGCTCTTCATATCTCACAATATAGCCCGACACGTCCACTGTGTCCTCAAGTGTATATTCCACCGCTATGGTTGTCCCCAGAGGATTTAAAAACGAATCTATGGCGTTGGCTCCAAAATAAAATAATATGGCTGCAAGTAAAATTACCGAAACGGCTGTTATAAGTGCATTGCTGCGGCGCATGGCGTCTCCTTTTCTATTCTCTCGCCGTCTCCGGCCTCGTGTCCACGGGACTTGCCGGAACGACAGTTGAAATCGCGTGCTTGTATATCATCTGCTGTTTTCCCTCAGTGTCTATTATAACGGTGAAATCGTCAAACCCCGTAACCGTGCCCTTGAGCTGAAACCCGTTTACAAGGAAAATTATCGACTGCTGCTTTTCTCTGCGTACCCCGTTTAAAATAAGCTCCTGAAGATTCTGTGTTTTTGACATGATGTGCCGTCCTTTCCGGGCGGCTTTATTTGTCAAGCTGTGCCGCCCCTTTTAGTTTTATGTCTATTGACGGCACCATTTTATCCAATTTTTTCCAAAAACCCTGTCGAAAGTCGTAGGGCATACTGTATATTGGGGTTATTTTTCCAAAGAATCCAATTTATTGTGGAATCCCGCCGCAGCCACGACAGCTGCCGCTTGGCATAGCGCCTTGATTCCCGTTTTATGGTCTCCACCGCCGCGGATAAGTCCTCCCCCTTTAAAACGACAGGCACAAGCTCCTTGTAGCCTATTGCCTGCATGGCCGTGCTATCAGGCGGCACGCCCATGTCAAGCAGGCTCCTCACCTCTTTCAACAGGCCGTTTTCCATCATTTTGTCCACGCGGCTGTCAATCCTGTCATAGAGGTCCTGCCGGTTATCAAAGTTCAGAGCAATTTTCACGGCGGAATATTTAGGCGGCGCAAGCCTTGACTGCCTGTCGTGTTCTGACATTGTCACCCCGGTGACACTTAGGATTTCCAGGGCCCTTACTATCCGCTTCTTGTCGTTCGGGTGAAGGCGCACGGCAGTCTCAGGGTCGCGCTGGGAAAGCTCCTTTAAAAGGGCCTCGCCCCCTTCTGCGTCATAGCGCCGGGCAAGGGCCTGTCTCACTCCCTCGTCCCCGTTCTCGGCAAATTCCCTGCCGCTTATAAGGGACTCAATGTAAAGGCCCGTACCTCCAACTACGACGGGAATTTTTCCCCTTGTCAGGATACTGTCGCAGACCTGTGAGGCGTCCTCCACATACCGGGCGGCAGAATAGTTTTCCCTGGGGTCCACAAAGTCCAGCATGTGATGGGGCACACCCATCATCTCGTCTGCCAACGGCTTTGCCGTGCCGATATCCATATATTTATATATCTGCATGGAGTCGGCGGATACTACCTCCCCGCCAATCTCCAAGGCCAGCGCCGCCCCCAGGGCTGTCTTCCCTGTGGCTGTGGGCCCGGTAATTACAACTACTTCAGGTGGCATAATTGTCATATTCTCTTAAAAAGCCTGTCCAGCGCGCTTTTGGTCAGCTCCACCGCCACCGGGCGGCCGTGGGGACAATACCGAATCTCCCCGGAAAACACCTTTTCCGCTATTATTTCCATCTCCTGGGGCGTCGTCTTCATGCCGGCCTTTATGGCCGCCTTGCAGGCCATGGTGTGGTAAATCTCGTCTGTGACAGCCTCCGTAT
This sequence comes from Candidatus Alloscillospira gallinarum, assembly GCA_904420055.1. Classification (GTDB taxonomy): domain Bacteria; phylum Bacillota; class Clostridia; order Oscillospirales; family Oscillospiraceae; genus Alloscillospira; species Alloscillospira gallinarum. The sequence goes on from CAJFTV010000072.1 coordinate 15,964, forward strand.
CCGGCTGTCTGTCGCCGCGTTTTACTGCGGCGCATATATCAGAAATAACGCTCTCGGCCTGGGTCTCGTCTATCTGGGCGGGAATCTGGCGTATAGCCACATTTCCCATGCCGAGGCTCTCGGCCTTAAACCCAAGTCTCTCCAGAAGAGGGCCATTCTCCTCAATAATCGCCGCTTCCTCCGGGCTGAAACGGCAGACAAGCGGCAGAAGCAGGGGCTGAATCACGGTCTCTTGTTTCTGACCTCTCATTCTGTCAAAGTGCATCCTCTCATGGGCGGCGTGCTTGTCAATAAGCCACAGGGAATTTCCCCTCTGGGCTATTATGTATGTCTCCATAGCCTCGCCTATTATTCGGAAAGGAGTTTTCTGCACCCCTTCCATTACAGTCTGTTCCTCCGGCAAAAGGCTGTCCGACCCCGGCATTTCTTTCCGGTCACTTCCGCCTTTCACAGCTTCCCGCCCCGGTGTCTCAGGCACCGGTTCCGCCGCCGGGCGGAACGCCGGAGCTGTATCCCTTTTTCCGAAAAAGGACGGAGCAGAATCCCGCAAAATACCATATTCAGAGCTTCTCTTTTCGCTGTAAAGCGGAAGCCGCGGACGGGAGGGCCTGTCCCCCCCAGAGCCCACAGGCGCATGCCCCCTGTTCTCCGGCATGACCGGAGCCGCCTTTTCAAAAAGTCTCTCCGTACTCCTTGAAATCTCCACATTGAGCCCCGGCGTCTCGCGTTCAAGGGCGCTTAACACACAGTCATAAACGCTGTGGAACACGCTGTTCTCATCTGCAAACTTAACTTCAGTCTTTGTGGGGTGGACATTTACGTCCACGGCGCCGTAGCTTATGGTTATGTAGAGGATACATGCCGGAAATTTCCCTGTAAAAAGGGAATTCTTATATGCCTGCTCCAGCGCCGCCTGGAGCTTCTGGGACTTTACATACCGGCCGTTGACAAAGAAATACTGCCAGCCCCGGTTTCCCCTGGAGTAAGCGGGGGAGGACACATAGCCGCAGACGGAAATTCCGTCATAGCTGCACTCCGCCTTTAAAAGCTCTCCGGAAAATTCCCTGCCAAAAAGGCTGTATATAAGAGACTGCAAATTGCCGTCTCCGGGGGTGTGGAACTCCTCCTTCCCGTCTTTGACGTATCTCACCGACACTTCCGGGTGGGAGAGCGCCTCCCTTAAAACGGCGGCTGACACCGCCGCCCCCTCAGACTTGTCAGACTTCATAAACTTCAGCCTTGCCGGAGTGTTGAAAAACAAGTCCCGCACTATTATTGTGGTGCCCCCAGGACAGCCTGCCGGGTCATTTGACACTACATTTCCGCCGTCGCACAGGACCCTGCGCCCTTCGGTCTCTCCGGGAACACAGGTCATAAGCTCCACATGGGACACGGCGGATATCGCCGCCAACGCCTCTCCTCTGAACCCCAGGGTTTTTATGGCCTCAAGTCCGCGACTGTCATACAGTTTGCTGGTTGCGTGGCGCAAAAACGCCGTCTCCACGTCCTCCGGAAGTATCCCGCTCCCGTCATCTGTTACCCGGATATATTCCATTCCGCCACGTCGGATTTCCACAGTAATGGAACCCGCGCCGGCATCTATTGAGTTTTCCATGAGCTCCTTAACGGCCGAGGCGGGGCGCTCCACCACCTCGCCTGCGGCGATAAGGTCAGCCACGTGCTGGTCAAGCTTTTTTATCTTTGCCATAATTTCAGGTGTTCCTCATATCTTCCAGCGCCTCCCGGCGGCAGTTTAAGCTTATTTATAATTTCTCGGCAGTCCCTTCACATTTACAGGGTCAACGTCCATTATAGCGACGTCGCCCACAGTGCAGTCTATTTTTGTCACGTCAATAAGTGTGTGCAGCATACCCACGTTGCCTATTACCTTTGCACGCTGGCCGTTTACACGGACATAAGGGCTGCGGCGGCGGGACAGAAAGCGGTCAAAAAATCCGCGCTCCGATATGTGGCGGTCAACGCCGAAGCCGTGGTAATACCCCACGGACAAAACCGCAATCTTTGTGGGCTTTTTTATCACGACGCCGTGGCCGGAACCAATTTTGTGCCCCTTGCTGCACCAGCCAACCTCTTCAATGCCGGCTTCAATATACCCCACCTTTGACAGGGAGGGAATGGCCTTTCCGGGTATTCTGCCGCACAGGGCTGTGTCCACCCGTACAGCGTCCATGTGCCCGAAGTCGTATTTAAACAGCGCCGCAGAATCACAGCAGTGGGCATTTCCCGTTTCAAACCCCATCTCCTCCAGCCTGTCAAGTACGCTGTTAAACAGGTCAAGCTGCGCCAGCGTCTCCTTCCTGCTGCGCCAGGAGGCGGAAAAAGTTGTAAACGTGCCCACTACCGCAAGGCTTGACATATAACGGTAAACCGCGGCAACCCTGTCCAGCTCCGACGGGTCAAACCCATACCGGCCAAGACCCGTGTCAATTTTTATCTGCACCTCGCACACCGTCCCCCGGGCCTCGGCTATGCCGTTTAGCGCCACGGCGGCGTCATACGAGCCGACAGTACAGATTACTCCCAGGTCAATCAGCTCCGCGAGTTCCACGGGGTCTGCCGTACTGCGTAGCATCATAATCCGCTCCTCCGTAAAGCCGTTTTTGCGGAGAAGTGCCGCGTCCTTCGGGTCCGACACAACAAAATTCCGTATCCCCTCGTCCCGGAGAAGCTGCGCCACCTCCCACAGCCCCATGCCATAGGCGTTGGCACTCAAATCGGCATATATCGCCGCACCGTCTGCCTTGTCTTTTATTGCCTTTATGTTATTGCGTATAACTCTCTTATCTATTACAAGGCTTTTCATAATAAGTCCCCCTGTTTTTATCCCGATACATCTCTCTATTACCTGTCCGTCCGCAGCAAGCTCTTTTCCTGGCCCCGGAAAGCCTTATACAGGACGCAGCCGCCTTTCCGGCCAAACCTTTCTCCGGTACTGTACTGTGTCTCACCGCTTCGCCGGAGGCCCCGTCAGTCATTTGGTTATTATTATACATTATTTACATTGAAAGTTCTATAAAAAAATGTTAAAATTCCTTCGTTGTAAATACAAAAAGAAAAAAGGGGAAAAACGTGGCGTATAAACGTGTTGAAATCAGCGGCGAGGATATATCCCGCCAAAAGCAGATAATGGCGGGGCTGTGTCCTCTTCCCGGTAAAAACGGGACAGCCAGGGCCTTTGTTGACACCTACGGCTGTCAGCAGAACGAGGCAGACAGCGAAAAGCTCCGGGGAATGCTCTCGGAAATGGGCTGTGAGATGACATCAGATGAAAAAGAGGCCGACATTGTCGTCATAAATACCTGCGCCGTGAGAGAACATGCGGAAATGCGCGTATTCGGCAACGTGGGCGCGCTCAGCCATACGAAAAGGGCAAATCCCAATCAGATAATATGCGTCTGCGGCTGCATGGCCCAGGAGCCGGGCATAGCAGAAAAAATCAAGAGGTCATACCCATATGTGGATATCGTGTTCGGCCCCCATATGCTGTGGCGTTTCCCCGAAATTCTTCAGACCTACATGCAGAGCGGGCGCCGCATGTTTTTAACGGAGGACGACCCCGGCGCCATTGCCGAGGGGCTGCCCGAAAAGCGCGACGGCACGGTTAAGGCGTGGCTCTCCATAATGTACGGCTGCAACAATTTCTGCTCCTACTGCATTGTCCCCTATGTCCGGGGGCGGGAGCGCAGCCGGCGGCCCGAGGCCGTTTTGGAGGAGGCCAGGCGGCTCGTTTCCGCAGGGTACAGGGACATCACCCTCTTAGGCCAGAATGTAAATTCTTACGGCCGGGACCTTGAAAGCAATATAAGCTTTGCCGGACTTTTGCGGCAGATAAATGACATTCCCGGCGACTTCCGTATACGGTTTATGACAAGCCACCCCAAGGACGCATCGGAGGAGCTCTTCCGCACAATGGCGGAGTGCAGCAAGGTGTCAAAACATATTCACCTGCCCTTTCAGGCCGGAAACAACAGGGTTTTAAAGGCCATGAACCGCGGTTACACCGCAGAAGAGTATCTTGAAAAGGCAGAGCTCGCCCGCCGGTACATGCCGGATCTCGTTATGACAAGCGACGTGATTGTGGGCTTTCCCGGCGAGACCTCAGAGGAGTTTGAGGATACACTGCGCCTTGTGGAAAAGGTGCGGTTTGACGCCCTTTTCACCTTTATCTATTCAAGACGTCCCGGAACTCCCGCGGCGGAAATACCGGACCCCGCTTCCCGGGAGGAAAAGCAGAGAAATTTTGAACGGCTTGTCTCGCTTCAAAACAAAATTTCCGCCGAAAAGCACGCGGCATACACCGGGCGCACGCTTCGTGTGCTCATAGACAGCATGGGGGAGGAAGGCCCCTGCGGCCGCACGGACGGCGGAAGGCTCGTCCGGGTGAAGGGAGACGTCTCCCCGGGTGATTTTGCAGACGTGGAAATTACCGGCAGCAACACCTGGGCACTTTACGGAAAAGTTATATCAGACAAAAAATAAACATATTGAACCGCGGCTCTGTGCGCCGCTTAAGCAGATTACAGGTCAAAAATTTTCATCGCCGCCAAGGGAGATTTTTGAAGCAGGAACTCTAAATTCTTTACGCGGCGGAAAGGAGATTATTATGGAACCCAAGGTAAGACTATTCAGAGACGGCCGAATGGTGAAAGAGACCACCGGCAAAATCGGCGAGACGCTTTTGGAAATCGTCACCTCGGCAGGCGAATTTCTGGACGCCCCCTGCGGCGGCCTCGGCAAATGCGGCAAGTGCCTCGTGCGCCTCTCTCCCGATGGTGATGAGGTAAAGGCCTGCCAGACAAAGCTCGAGGGTGACACAGACATCTACCTTCCCAGCGAGATGGACGACATGAAAATTGCCGACACCGGCGAGGGGGCAAAGCACAACTCAGGCGGCTTTACCGGGCCTTACGGAATTGCCGTGGACATCGGAACAACAACAGTCGTCGCCCATTTAACAGACCTTCCCACCGGCACGAGAATTGCAACGGCAAGCGGCGTAAACGCACAGCGTCCCTTTGGCGCCGACGTCATAAGCCGAATCCAGTACTGCGCTGAAAACGGACATGAAAAGCTCACCCGCGCAATCCGCGGCCAGCTTGCTGACCTTATCCGCGAGGATATTAAAAAGTCCGGCGTCTCAAAGGACGACATAAAATACATATCCATTGCCGGAAACACAATCATGGAGCATCTTTACGCCGACATGTCACCTGTTGGCATGGGCGTCGTTCCCTTTAAGCCGGTAAGCCTTTTCGGAGACGAGGGCCCGGCCGGCGAGGACATGCCGGTGGCACAGGACGCTGTGTGCTACATGGCGCCATGTGTCTCCTCCTACGTGGGCGGAGACATAACCGCAGGTATGATGGCATGCGACCTTGAGGAGGACATGGGCCCCACGCTGTACCTGGACATCGGTACAAACGGTGAAATTGCCCTCAAAAACGGCGATAAGTACTTTGTCTGCGCCACCGCCGCCGGCCCCGCATTTGAGGGTGCGGAGATATCCCACGGCATGGCCGCAATTTCCGGCGCCGTAAACCACGCCCGCTGGGAAAACGGCAAGCTGCAGTACGATGTCATAGGCGACGTGGCCCCTGTCGGGCTGTGTGGTTCCGGACTTCTGGACGTTCTCGCACTCATGCTGGACATTGGCGCCGTGGACGAGACAGGCAGAATGCTCACCCCAAGGGAGGCAGAGCCGGACGTAGCACCGTATCTCGGCACCGACGAGAACGGCAAACCCGCGTTTTTCATAAACAGGGAAGCCGGAGTGTGCATAACCGGAGAGGACGTGAGAAAGCTGCAGCTTGCAAAGGCTGCAATCGCTGCCGGAATACAGACGCTTATGTACCACGCTGAGGTAAAGGAAATTGAGTGTTTCCTCCTCTGCGGAGGATTTGGCAGCTTTATGGATAAGCGCAGCGCGGCGAGAATAGGTCTTTTCCCCATGAGCCTGCTTCCCGTTACAAAGACAATGGGCAATACCGCCGGAGAAGGCGCGGCCCTCACCGTATGGTCAGCTGCCGCAAGGGAAAAACTGAACCGTCTTAGAGACAAGTGCGAGTATATAGAGCTCTCCGACAGTTTCCACTTCAATGAGCAGTTTGTTGAACAGATGATGTTTGAGGAATAAAATTCCCGGCGTAAAAGCAGTCCCACACAGGAATTTTAATTGCCGCCGTGCGGCGGCAATTAAAAACCATGTTCTTATTTCAATTTTTACAGGAGGATTTGGACAATGCTTGATTATGAGAAATTATTTAAACTGGCAGAGAAGTGCGGATTTAACTCCTACGGTAAACTTGACGTGTCAACACTTAAGTTCCTCCCGGAGGTGCGCGACATGTGCAAGGCCAACACCTGCGGTATGTACGACAAATCATGGGCATGTCCCCCGGCCTGCGGCACTCTTGATAAAATGAGGGAGAAGGTGCAGGGCTATAAAGAGGGAATTTTAGTCCAGACCGTAGGACAGCTTGAGGACAGTATGGATTGGGACGGCATTCAGGAGACGAGCAAAAAGCAAGCGGATAACTTTGCCAAAATGTGGGAAGAGCTTGAAAAAGAGTATGTAAATATAATGGCAATGGGCACCGGAGCATGCACCAAGTGCAAGAAATGCACCTACCCTGACGCACCCTGCCGTTTTCCGGATAAAGTCGCATCATCAATGGAGGCCTGCGGCCTTGTGGTGAGCGACGTATGTACTGCAAACGGCGTAAAATATAACCACGGGCCAAACACCATCTGCTACACCGGCTGTTTTCTCCTCAAATAAATGGAAGAGGTAATGGTCTCCGGCTACTGCCGGGAAATTGACGGAAACAGGGTATTGTGCTGCGAGGAGACACTGGACGGAGAGCCCGTAACAGATTGCCTCTTTCCAAAGTGTACCTTTTCCGACACCTGCGTGCTTATTCAGGCGCTGCGGGATAAAATACAGGATAAATAACAGGTCCCCCATGGAGGCAAAATCTCCATGGGGGTTAAACTTTCATACCCTGTCTGACCGGTCAGGCACAAGCTC
>CAJFTV010000073.1 GCA_904420055.1 Candidatus Alloscillospira gallinarum
AAAATCGACATTATCGGCAATGTGGCGGGCGCATTCGGCTTCGGCTCTATCTGCGACATTGACGAGGAGACCTGGGACAGGGTAAACACCGTAAAGCCCAAGGGATATTACAACATCATTCACTTTGCCGCTCCCTATATGATGGAGCAGAAGTGGGGCCGCATTATTAACTGTACTTCCCGCGCGTGGCTTGGCGACTGGATACTCCACCCGGAGTACTGCGCCGCAAACGCCGGTGTTGTAGGTCTTACAAGGGCTGTAGCTATTGAGCTGTTCCCCTACAATATAACCTGCAACGCGTTCTCACCCTTTGCCGCCACAAGAGCGTCAATAGACCTTGAGGCATCTCATCTCGTAAAAACAGACAAGAAAAAGGCTATGGCCGGCCTGCCACAGATAACCTATGAGCAGACCCCTCCACCGGAGGCAATAACACCTTTCCTCACATATCTGTGCACCGAGGCCGCAAAAGACGTCAGCGGCTCTGTGTTCAGCCTGGCAGGAAACAGTATCGCCCTTTACTCAGAGCCTGTTGAGAAAGCAAGCATCACAAAGTTCGCCCCAGAGCAGTGGACTCAGGAGGAACTTGAGATGATGCTCCCACGCGGCATTTTCGCCGGCTATAAGAGCATCGCCGACCCCTCAAATATACATTAAGCAAAACTGTGCCCCGGCAGTGGTTTACCGCCGGGGCATGCTTTTACTAACTCACACTTTTGGAGAGGCATATGACACAGATATCACAGGAAATACTCAGCCGCTTTCAGGTGCGCAAAACGAAAAAGCAGAAAACAGCTTTTATCAGTTTTCTGCTCCCAAAAATAAGGGCCATGGGCTACTCGCCGGAGGTCGAAACCTGCGGCATGTTTAAAAGCCGGAATATAGTTGTGGGAGACATAAAAAATGCCAACATTGTTTTTTCCGCCCACTACGACACCTGTGCCGCAATGCCGGTGCCGAATTTTATCATGCCGCAGAATATCCTGTTTACCGTATTGTACAGCCTTATTCTGGCAATTCCCGTATTTATTATCGCTTTTGCCGTGTCTTTTACCGCCGCATATCTGACCTCAAGCCCGGTTGTCTCCTCTATCTCCGCGATGGCTGTGTGTATTCTGCTCATTTACCTCATGCTGTTCGGAAAGGCAAACCGCCACACCGCAAACGACAACACATCTGGCGTTATAACTCTGCTGGAAATTATGGCGGCTCTTCCACATGAGCTGCGGTACAAAGCGGCGTTTGTATTCTTCGACAACGAAGAGGCCGGCCTTTTAGGCTCCGCGGCATTCAGAAAAATGCACCGCACAGAAATGGAGAACAAGCTGCTTTTCAATTTTGACTGCGTTTCCGACGGTGACAATTTCCTCTTTGTCATGAGCAAAAAGGCTGCGGCACAGCATTCCGAAAACATCAGAAAGTGCGTTCCCCTTTGTAACGGCAAGAACACAGTTTTTTCTCTCTCTAACAGGACATTTTATCCGTCAGACCAAATGCATTTTCCCGTCGGTATCGGCGTTGCCGCTTTTAAAAAAGGTCCTTTTGGCCTTTACATTGGCAGAATTCATACAAATCGCGACATTGTATTTGATTTTTCAAATATCGAATTTATTCGAGACAGCATGATAAGTGTCATGTATAATATGTAAAAAGGTGCCGGAAAATTCCAGCACCTTTTATATTTCATTATTTAACCAGAGTTGTCCCTGCGTTCAAAAGCACATTCACCTGTATCTTCAGGCCATAAGCGCCCAAGGGTAAATTGCCCTTTTTCCACGTTTCTTTACATTATCCTCCAGTTACAGACTGCCTGCCCAAAAGTTTCATACACAGCTTCTGCATAGGCGTAATAAGGAAAAATGTCAGTACTGCATTTGACACACAGTGGATAAAATCATACGGGATACCCGCGACCCAGTAAGCAACACCTGCCGCCCAGCCGCCTGCGATAAAATACGGTATTGAGCACAGAGCGCCAAAAATAAGTCCAAAAATACCGGACACAACAGCCCAGAATACCCTTGAAGTATTTCTCCTGCACAGTACGGCTACAATCGCCAGCAACGGCCAAATATACAGATAGCTCACAAACCACAGCCCAAAGCCGTACATAAGTCCCTCAAGCAGCACAAATATAAACACTGAATATAGGGCTTTCCAGCCAAACAGCGTCGCCGCCAGAATTATAAACACCGCAACAAGGTGGACATTCGGTATCGACGCCATAGCCACCTGGGTTCCAAACATAAGCGCCGCCAAAATTGCTATCAGACACAGCTCCCTTAAAGAGCCTGTACCACCTTTACCAGCCGACGTTGAGTGTAAACTCATAGTGTTCACCGTCCGCTATAGGGCACTGGTCAATTGAATACTCGACATATTCTCCGGACTTGGTGTACCCCCACCACTCCTGTTTGTTCTCGTCGGCAGTTTCACCGTCCATTGTGAGTATGTACAGGCCATATTCGCTTTCATCACCTTCTACAAGCCCCTCTTCTTCCTCAAGAGCCCCGCGAAGGTATTCAGCGTCTGTGTTAATAGTAAATGTTTTCTTTTCTCCGTTTAAGTGGTTAACCTCAACTGTAATTGTCTTGTCTCCCTCAACCGTACCCGGCTTCAAAAGCAGCCAGCATACTGCCGCTATTACGATTATTGCCACAAGAACAATCACCGCAATAATGGTGCTTTTCTTTTTCAAAACAAAATCCCCTTTCTGCACACCCGTGCAGAGAAAGGGGCATTGAGTATTCTTGCATTTTGCTGTGGCCCGCAGCTTCCTGCACGTAAACGCCGGAGGGATATCCTGACTCAGCTTCAAAGCGCCCTTGCCGCCTTCCCGGAGAGTTTTGTCTCCAGTGGCATATCGGCACGCGCTCAGCATCACAGTGACGGCATCGTGTGGGCTTTGCACCCCTCTTCCCCACTCTCGGCAGCTGTCGTGTATTTTTGATATATTATACCATTTAATAATTTCCAAGTCAACAGGGATTAATATAATTCTAAAAATGAAAATTCCACTTGAAAAATACACACAAAATGTGTATACTACATTTACATGCCGGTGTGATGGAATTGGTAGACGTAGTGGACTCAAAATCTACTTCGTAGAATGTTGGGTACCCTGGCAAAACCCTTGATAAATCGGCGCTTTCACAACTTCATAT
>CAJFTV010000074.1 GCA_904420055.1 Candidatus Alloscillospira gallinarum
AAAAGCTTTCTGATTCAGACCGTAAAATAACTGTCAGTATTCCGGAGGAAATATGAAAATACTTGCAATAGAATCGTCAGCCAAGGCGGCCTCCGCCGCCATATGTGAAGACACAAAAATAATTGCTCAATATTATCAGGCCAGCGGGCTGACGCACAGCCGCACTCTTCTGCCGATGGTTCAGGACATGCTGAAAGGCACGGGTCTTAAAATGGAGGATATTGACGGCATAGCCGTGGCCGCCGGCCCCGGCTCCTTTACGGGCATACGTATTGGCGTCGCCGCGGCAAAGGGTCTTGCATGGGGTGCGGACAAGCCATTGTGCGGCGTGTCAACTCTGGCGGCAATGTCCCATGCCTGCGGCGAAACCGGTGTAATTATCTGCCCGGTTATGGACGCCAGGCGCAGTCAGGTATATAACGCACTCTTTGAAAACAGAGACGGCGTACTCTGCCGCCTGACCCCGGACCGGGCAATATCACTTGAGGCGCTTTTAAGCGAGGAAGGTTCCTTTGAAAAGCCCTTTTTCTTCATAGGAGACGGTGCAGTCCTAAGCTATGATTATTTTTCCCAAAACGGCGTATACGCACGTATTGCCGGCGAGAATATACGTCTTCAGTCTGCCTGGGGCGTCGCTGTCGAGAGCCTGTCCGGTAAATTCTGCGACCCGGGTGAATTGACGCCCAATTACCTGCGTCTTTCCCAGGCCGAGCGGGAACGCCTTGAAAAGCTCAAAAAAGAGAAATAAATTTGAGGAGGAACACTCATGTCAAAACTACACATCATCGACCACCCCCTTATTCTGCACAAGCTGTCTATAATCAGGGACAAAAACACCGGTGTAAAGGAGTTTCGGGAGCTTGTGTCTGAGGTTGCCAGTCTCATGTGCTATGAGGCTACCCGCGATTTGGAAACTGAGGAGGTCGAAGTTGAGACCCCTGTCGCCACTGCAAAAGTGCGCCAGCTTGCCGGCAAAAAGCTTGCCATTGTCCCAGTGCTGCGCGCAGGTCTCGGCATGGTGGACGGAATGCTGCAGCTAATCCCCTCCGCCAAGGTGGGCCATATCGGCCTTTACCGCGACCCGGAGACGCTTGAGCCCGTGGAATATTACTGCAAGATGCCTAACGACATTGCGAGCCGAAACGTGATTATCGTTGACCCGATGCTGGCCACCGGCGGCAGTGCGTCAGCTGCAATTTCATTTATTAAAAGCCGCTATGGCTGCAAGAACATTAAACTCATGAACCTGATTGCAGCTCCGGAGGGAGTTGAGCGAGTTCAGGCCGACCACCCCGATGTTGACATATACACCGCTGCCCTCGATGAACGTCTTAACGACCACGGATACATAGTACCCGGCCTTGGGGACGCAGGGGACAGGATTTTTGGCACAAAATAAATTAACTAAAAATAACCGTCCGATGTATAACACACCGGGCGGTTATTTTAAATCTACTGCGTTACCTCTTCCCACTCCATCAGTTTTTCCTCAAGCAATTCGTCAAGCTCGGCCTTTCTGTTATCCAGTTCAAGAAGCTTTTCGTAATCTGTGGCAAACTCTTCTTTTTTGTCCTCAATTTCTGAAATCTCTTTTTCAAGGGCCGCAATCTCTCTTTCAAGTTTCGCCGCCATTTTAGCAGCATTTTTTGAATTCTTCTGTTTCTGGGAGATTTCTGATTTTGGCTTTTCCTTTTTTGCCTCCGGCTTTTTTGGCTCCGCAGCCGGTGCACTTTCCGCCTTATACGTCCGGTACTGCTCATAGGTCCCGCGGAAATCGTGTATTGTACCTCCTGACAGCTCCCATATTCTCGTTGCAAACTTGCTTATAAAATATCTGTCGTGCGACACAAACAGCAGTGTCTCCTCAAACTCAGATACCACATCTTCAATCCACTCTCTGGAAGCGATATCCAGATGGTTTGTAGGTTCGTCCAGTATGAGAAAATTGACGCTGTCTTTCATGAGCATACACATTTTAAGCCGGCTCAGTTCGCCGCCGGAAAGGTCCCTGACAGATTTGAAAACATCTTCACCGGAGAATTTGAATGCTCCCAGCCTGTTTCTTGCCGTCTGAGGCGTACATTTGTCCTCATATATTAGCGTATCCACAAGCGTGCGTTCAGGGTGGGCAAATTCGATTATCTGGGGAAGATACGCGGTTTTTAAAGACGGACCGCGCTTAATATATCCGGTGTCGGGCTTCAGCTCGCCCATTATGAGCTTTATCAGTGTGGATTTTCCCGTGCCGTTGTCTCCCAAAAGCGCAATCCTCTCACCGCCTTTTACAGTCAGCTCAAGTCCCGAAAACAGAGTTCTGCCGTCAAAGCTCTTCGATATGCCCTTCATGGAAAAAGCCTCGTCCGCGGAGAACTCTAGAGAACCAAACCTCGCGCTCAGTGCTTTCTCCTTATCTGGCCGCTCCGTTTTTACAAGTCTCTCAATTCTGCTCTCTATGGCAAATGATTTTTTCATGAGACGCTTATTCCCAGTTCCCCACTGGTAAAGCCTGTCGGCGGCGGCCTGCAATCGCTTTGCCTCGCTCTGTTCTTTCTCATAACGCTTCAGCTGTTCCTCATACCGCCGCTCTTTTTCTACCACATAATCGCTGTAGTTTCCCTTGTAAAACTCGGCCTTTCCGTTTAAAATCTCCACAGTTCTCGTCACCGTCCTGTCGAGAAAGTATCTGTCGTGGGAGATTATAAGGACAGTTCCCTTAAATGAAGAGACATATTCCTCAAGCCACTCTGTGGCGTTCATATCAAGGTGGTTCGTTGGCTCGTCCAGAAGCAGAATATCCGTGTTTTCCAAAATCATTCGCGCCAGGTTCATTCTTGTTTTCTCGCCGCCGGAGAGGGTTTTAAAGAGCTGGGTACGCTGCTTTTCCGGTATTCCAAGTCCGTTTACAACACGGTTTACCTCAAAATCCAGATTATAGCCTCCAAGACTTTGAAATTCAGCGGCAGCTCTATCATAGTCGTTTAAAAGCTTTTCAGAGCTGTCTGTTGCCATTTGTGTTTCCAGCTTATCCATCTTCTCACGCAGCTCATAAACCCTTCTGAAAGCGGAGCGCAAAACGTCCTCTCCGGTATAATCCGGCGGATACACAGGTATCTGAGATATAAGGCCAAGCTTCTTTCCGGGAGCAATCACAATATCTCCCTTGTCCTCTGAGATTTCACCGGCTATTATTTTAAAAAGTGTAGTCTTGCCCGCCCCGTTTTTACCCAAAAGCGCGACGTGCTCCCCCTCATTTATGTCAAATGTAATCCCGTCTAAAATATTGTTGCCCTCTTCAAAGGCCTTTTCTATTTTCTGCACAGATATGTCTACCATGTCATTCTCCAAAATCTA
>CAJFTV010000075.1 GCA_904420055.1 Candidatus Alloscillospira gallinarum
AAATAATGTATATTTTCATTCTGTTGACTTTTTATGAAACCGGCGCGGTATTATCTGCGCCGCCTCCTGCGTTTTTTAAAATAGAATGCGCCTATAATAACGCCGCACACACCGCCTATTATGTGGGTTAGCTGTGATATATTGTCGGAAGAGCGCAGACCTGTGGCAATCTCGTTGCCCAGATACAGGACGATTACCAGTATCATGGTAATTGGTATTCCGCCGTCACGAAGTCCCGTCATGGAAAGCATGACTATCATCATAAATACAATTCCGCTCGCGCCCAAAAGCGCTGTGCCGGGAAAGAAAATGAATTGGACAAGACCTGTGGCAAAGGCGGTGATGATGATTGAAATGAGAAGCTGCCGGCTTCCCAGTTTATCCTCCAGAGCGGGGCCTACCACCAGCATAAGGAGGATATTGCTCATGTAGTGAGAGAGACTGGAGTGTCCCAGAACGTGGAGAAAGAAACGCGGATATGTGAGAACATCTCCCAGAGAAGAGCGGTATACGCAAAACAGTTTTACAGTTGTAACACCGTCCGTTATGTAGTCAAGTCCCAGTACGCACAAGCTTAAAAGTGCAAATGTCAGCACCACGGGGGAATTATATTTTATTCGCCTTAACATGTTTAAATTTGCCTCCGGAAACATATGAAAACAGTATATCAATTTTAAAGCTCAAGTACAATAATTTGGGAGCTGTATGGCTGCGGAAAAGTGTAAAAGTAAATAAAATGTGTAGTTTTTACAAAAAGTATTGATAGATATTGTGCTCATATGTATATATAAACATTGCGTATGGACATTATTTATATATTGAGATAAAATACAAAATAGTATATAATACTTATAAAGCAATTGTGACAGCTTATAAGTTGTCACGGCATTAACTTAATGCTGTTTCCTATGAGCATTAAAAAGTATTATAATATTTATGAACGATGTAAACACCATAGTGTTTGAGTGCAGAACGGACTGGCATGGCTCTTCCTGCCGCTGGACAGAGCCCTGTGACTTGCGGACGTTTATGCTTTTTCGGCGGCGGAAGGGAGAAGGTTATGTCAAAAGTATTTGTTGTGGACGAGGCAAAATGCAGCGGCTGCTATAACTGCCAGCTGGCATGTAAAGACGAGAACTGTGAAAACGACTGGATGCCTTATTCAAAGCCCCAGCCAAAGACGGGCCAGTTTTGGATTAAGGTGCATGAACACCCGGAGGGAACAATACCAAAGGTGCGGATTTACTATACTGCCCAGCTATGCAACCACTGTGACGACCCGGTATGTATGAAAGTGTGCGGCAGATATGCCATAACAAAGCGCGATGACGGACTTGTAATTATTGACCCGGCAGAGTGTGCCGGCTGTACCGCGTGTATGCAGGTTTGTCCCTACGGTGTTATTTATAAAAATGAAGAGCTGGGAATATGCCAGAAGTGTACCGGCTGTGCGCACCTGCTTGATAATGGATATAAGCTTCCCAGATGTGTTGAGGCATGTCCTACAGATGCCCTGCGCTTTGGAGAAAAAGAGGAGTTTGGAGACATTTTAAAAGACGCGTATGTTTTGAAGCGGGAGAAGGGCACAGGGCCGAATGTATACTACCTGAATATGCCGGGAAAATTTATTGCCGGCACGGTTTTTGACCCGGAGGCGGAAGAGGTAATAATCGGTGCAGAGTGCACTGCCGCAGGCGGCGGTGAAACCTACAGCGTAAAATCCGACAGCTTTGGAGATTTCTGGTTTAAGGATTTGCCTGTGGGAGAGTTTGACGTCACAATAAGTATGGAAGGGTTCAAGCCAATTAAATTTGAGAAGGTGAGCACTGAGAAATCCGTAAACCTCGGCGACTTGCCTATGGAGAAGGCTTAAGACAGGTAAATAATATAATGAGAAAAATTCCAGGCTAAACGCCTGGAATTTTTGTGTTAGGTTTTTTCAGTATAAAATGTATTGCCGCAGCTCCAGCATTTTTCTCTGGGCTGCTGAAGTTTTCCGCAGCATGGGCATTCCCACATGCCATTTTCTGTTACTATCGGAGGGAGAAACATATATGTACCGTTGACCTCCATTGCGCCTGACGGGGTACGGTAACAACGGCAACAGCGCTCGGCACCTGGTACATTATCCCAGCCACAGCAACATTCCCATATGTCGGTATTTATAGAGTTTGGACGAACAGCATCTATATTTAAAGAGTTGCGCAGTTTTTGCAGCTCTGAAGCTGACAGGGAAATAAGATGATTATCTTTGTTATCAGAGATTATTGTATCCTCATTTATCATATATTTGTTGACATATACATGTGCCTTTTTAACCGTGTCAAAAACGGATACATCGGACTGTACACGAACAGGTGTAGTCTTAAAAGCACCGTATTGGTTTCTTATAATTTTTGGAAAAATAACATTCATAGGGCTTAGCTTATCTCCAAATATTGTGTACAGATCTATTGTGGCTGCTATTGCAGACAGCGTATTACTGCCGTATACGCGGCCCTTTAAGTATATGTGTGATATGCCGGCTCCTGCCGACCTGTAACCAATGCAGGAAATATTGAAAGGAAGAGCGGTGTTGTAATTGTACACATACATCTCGCGATATTGAGATTCATCAGCCTCGCACAGAATTGCCGTACCCCCGGCTATCACGCCAGACACCCCTCTGGAACAATAGTCTACGTCGAGACCGATAATTGCGTTGGCACCCATGGCGCTTGCGCGGCGTTTTAGTTCCCTTATTGATGAAGAGGCGGCCTCAGAAAGCTTTTCCTCATAACCGCTGCTTCTGGAACCGGTAAACTCTGCGACGGTGGCTTCAAGACTATTTGAAAAGCCCGTACCTAATACGGTTACAGCGGAAATATAATTTATATACCTCTTTATTCTGTACCCCTCAATATTGTAGCCTGAGGTAATTATAATATCTGAATTTTTGTTATTCATGTATGTCCCTCTCTCTTATATTACTGTATTTGGTGCTTACTGCCTATCTGTTTATGACCTTGATTTGCAGGCCTGCCATTAAGTCAAGGCATTTTTCATGGAGGCCGGGGTCAAAGCTTTTTGTACATGCGGCGTCTACGATTATCTCTGCCTCAGGGAGTGTGGTCTTGAGCAGAATTGCATTTGAGACAACACAGATATTGGATACAAGACCTACAAGTTCTATTTGCTCATAGCCGTTTTCTTCCGCTATGTCCATGAGCTCGAGACTTCCGAAAGAGGGCTTTTCTATTACAATGTCCTCTTCTGCGCACATCTCGCCTGTTTTTCCGTACAGCTCCCACCCGTGAGTGCCAGCAATACAATGTGGTGTGGGCAGATTTTTGCCCTCCTGAGTTGAGAGGTAGTTTTTGCCGTGGGTATCAAGAGTAAAAATGATGTCACTGTCTGGCTCGGTGCGGTACTGGGATATTTTTTCACATATGGGTCCGTCCAGCTTTTCAGCACCGGAAAATCCCAGCGCACCGTCGACAAAGTCGTTTTGATAGTCCACTACTACGAGAAGCTTTTTCATTATAGTTCCCCTCTTTCTGAAAGTTTGTCCAAAAATCCACGGCAGCCGGCCTCTATCTGCGCGTATGCCGTGTCAAAATCCCCGGTGTACCATGGGTCGGAGATGTCGCCGGGGGACGAGGTAAAGTCAAGAATACGCTTTATTTTCCCCTTTGGGTCGCCGCCGAAAAAACGCGTCATTTTTTTGACGTGAATGTCCTCGGCGGCTAATATATAGTCAAAATCCTCATAGTCTGACGGTATTATTTTCCTTGCCCGATGGCCAGCGCATGGGATTTTATGCTTTTTAAGTACCCTTTCTGCCGGAGGGTATAAGGGATTGCCGGCCTCCTCACTGCTAACTCCTGCGGAAGATGCGCATATGCTGCCGGAAAGGCCGCGCGCCGCCGCAATATGGTTTAATATAAACTCTCCCATGGGAGAGCGGCATATATTGCCGTGGCA
>CAJFTV010000076.1 GCA_904420055.1 Candidatus Alloscillospira gallinarum
AAACTGACCTGCTTGTGGCTTTTATTCGATTTTTGGGTTTTGACATCTATGGACATCTACGGTAAACGCAGTTTTGAAACTGAGGGCAAAAATGCCTCAAAACCCGCATGGTTACTGAGAAAATTGGGGTGACATCTATTTTGTCACCCCAACATGGTGGAGCTGGGGAGAATCGAACTCCCGTCCGAAAGCACTTTAACAGGAACTTCTCCGGGCGCAGACGGTTATTTCGGAAGTGCCGTTTCCCGTCCCCGGGCGCAAGCCGTCACGCGTTCCGGGTAGGTAGCTTCATTATTCATGGTGCGGTCAAAGCTTTCCGCACTCACGTTCACCACTGTTCGACGCCCCGGCCCCGGGCCGTGGTACTCCCAGGCGGGACGGGTCAAGCCTTAAGCGGCGACCAAATTACGATTATTGTTGTTCTTTAATTTATAAAGAATGCCAGGTTTAAAGAGGGGTGGCACCTCTGCCCGCTATTCCGGTCTCCACACCCCCGTCGAAACCAGTACAGCCCCATATTAATTTATATGTCGCGGCGAGGGGGATAGTGCCCCTCACCGCAAGCTTTATTTTACTCAGTCTTTGTGGGCTTTGGATAATCCGCGCCGAAAGTCTCTACAGTTACTGTTTCCATCTTCTGCTCGGCCATTGGACGGTCACTGTAGTCCGTTTTTGTACCGGCAATTCTGTCCACAACGTCCATACCTTCAATGACCTTGCCAAAAGCGGCGTACTGCCCGTCAAGGTGAGGGGCGTCCTCGTGCATTATGAAGAACTGGCTGCCTGCGGAGTCCGGGTGCTGTGAGCGTGCCATGGAGAGCACTCCGCGGGAGTGCTTTAAATCGTTTTTAAAGCCGTTCATAGCGAACTCTCCCGGGATATTGTAGCCGGGACCGCCGTATCCCATGCCCATAGGGCAGCCGCCCTGAATCATAAATCCAGAGATTACGCGGTGGAAAATAAGGCCGTTGTAAAAACCGTCGTTTATAAGAGAGATGAAGTTGTTTACGGTGTTTGGAGCGATGTCCGGGTAGAGCTCCGCTTTTATAATGCCTCCGTCGGCCATTTTAATAGTAACTACAGGATTAGCCATTTTTAAAGTTCCTTTCTTTTATCGTTTTGTTTATCTCCCTGCCGGCATCTCGCTTTGCTGCTGCGTCGCGCTTGTCATAGAGTTTTTTGCCCTTGCACAGGCCGAGCTCTACTTTAACGCGCCGGGAGTCGTTAAAATACAGGGAGAGAGGTATAAGGGTCAGACCCTCCTGCTTTGTCCTGCCCAAAAGGCGCATTATCTCGCGCTTGTGCATTAGCAGGCGCTTGGGACGCTGGGGGTCGCGGTTAAAGATATTGCCCTTTTCATATGGGCCTATATGTATCCCATGGGCAAACAGCTCGCCGTCTTTTATGGTGCAGAATGAGTCCTTGAGATTTACATTGCCCATTCTTACGGATTTTACCTCTGTGCCGAACAGCTCAATTCCGGCCTCATACCGCTCAAGGATAAAATAGTCGTGAGCGGCCTTCCTGTTGGCGGCGCACTGGAGCCGATGTGAATATTTTTTCGGCATAATACGCCTCCCTTCTAAATGCGGCAGCTTTAAAAGTTAATCTGCCGTAATTACCCTGCAAGTTATTATAGCACAGGTGTCAATGGTTTAAAATGAATAAATGGTTAATTTATTAAATTTTCCGTGCAAAAACGCCCGGAAATACTTCCGCAGATAGATATTTTGTGAAAACTTAGTTAACAGATTCATATAGTTACATTTTTGTGGTACTATTATACCCTGGATTTTTAATAAAAAAACGGCGGAAAATGCTGCTGTACGGCCGTTTCGGTATTTGACGAAATGCGTATATAATGGTATAATACACTGATTATTTTTAAGTGGGAGTATTGTTTTTATGTGGCTTGCGGATAAATGGCGTGATTTTGAGCTTGTTGACTGTTCCGGCGGCGAGAAGCTGGAGCGGTGGGGAAAATTTACTCTTGTGCGCCCTGACCCTCAGGCCATATGGAACACTCCAAGGAAAAACAGACTGTGGCACAGCCCGGACGCCAGATATTCCCGGTCTTCTGCCGGCGGCGGAAAGTGGGATAAGAACAGCCTGCCTGAGAGCTGGCGGATAAGATACGGAGAGCTTACCTTTAATGTAAAGCCCATGAATTTTAAGCACACGGGACTTTTTCCGGAGCAGGCGGTGAACTGGGACTGGGCGATGGACAAGATAAGGGGTGCCGGACGGGAGATAAGTGTCTTAAACCTCTTTGCGTATACCGGCGGCGCCACAGTGGCATGTGCTGCGGCAGGTGCGTCGGTTTGCCATGTGGACGCGGCAAAGGGCATGGTTTCCTGGGCAAAAGAGAACATAAAGTCCTCTAAGCTTGAGGAAAGACCCGTGAGGTGGATTGTTGACGACTGTATAAAGTTTGTCCAGCGGGAAATACGCCGCGGCAGAAGGTACGACGCTGTAATCATGGACCCGCCATCTTACGGCCGCGGACCCGGCGGCGAGGTGTGGAAACTTGAGGACAATCTCTATCCCTTTGTTGAGCTTGTATCAGGAGTTTTGAGCGACGACCCGCTTTTTGTGATAATTAATTCGTATACCACAGGTCTCTCCCCGGGGACGCTGGCGTATATAGGAGAGTCTGTATTTTCAAGGAAATTCGGCGGGCACAGCCACAGCGAGGAGCTGGGGCTGCCCGTGACTGACAGCGGACTTGCACTGCCCTGCGGTGCGGCATGCAGATGGGAAAAATAGCTATGGAAAGTATAATTAAGACACAGGACGTGACATATTCATATGTGGACGCTGATACCGGCATTCCCCAAAAGGTGTTAAAGGGAGTGAGCCTTGAGATTGAAAAGGGCAGCTTTGTGGCCATTCTCGGCCATAACGGCTCCGGGAAATCCACGTTTGCAAAGCTCTTGAACGGCATATTTCTTCCGGAGACGGGGGCCGTATATATCGACGGCATGAATACTGCCGACGAGAGCCTCATTATTGAAATACGCCGCCGGGTGGGAATGGTTTTTCAGAACCCGGACAACCAGATTGTCTCAAACGTAGTTGAAGAGGACGTTGCTTTTGCGCCGGAGAACCTGGGATATCCGTCTGAGGAAATACGCGAGCGTGTTGAGGAGGCGCTGAAGCTTGTGGGTATGTACGAGTACCGGCTCCATGCGCCCCATCTTCTGTCCGGCGGGCAGAAGCAGCGGATTGCTATCGCGGGGGTGCTTGCAATGTCACCGGAGTGCATTGTATTTGATGAGCCCACGGCCATGCTGGACCCGCGTGGCAGGAAAGACGTCATAGATATAATAAAGAAGCTGAGAGAGATGGGAAAAACCGTCGTCCTGATAACACACCACATGGACGAGACGATTGACGCGGACCGGCTTGTGGTCATGTCTGACGGACAGGTGATAATGGACGGCCCGCCGAGAGAGGTATTTAAAGATGTGGAGGCGGTGCGCGCAACGGGGCTTGACGTTCCGGAGACGGTGGACCTCATGTATGAGCTCAACAAAGGCGGGTTTGACCTTGACCTCTCCGCGCTTTCAGTTGAGGAGTGTGCCCGTGAGATATACAGGGCTGTAAAACAATAATGGGTGTTATCCTCCAATATGGGGAGACATACCGCTGTAATTTAAGGACGGAAAAAAGTTGGAGCCAATAATAAGCACAGAGAAAATAAGATATGTGTACAGTGTGGGAACGCCATTTCAGCACACTGCCATTGATGGAGTAGACTTTGAGGCGTATCCCGGTGAATACCTTGGAATAATCGGACACACCGGTTCGGGTAAGTCTACCTTTATCCAGCATCTGAACGGGCTTTTAAAGCCAACCACCGGAACTGTGAGGTTCGGGGGAGAGGATATATACAAATCAAAGGAGTTTACCCGGCAGGTGCGCTTTAATGTGGGCCTTGTGTTTCAGTACCCGGAATATCAGCTCTTTGAGGAGACGGTGTACAAGGATATTTCCTTTGGGCCGAAGAACATGGGCCTCACGGAAAAAGAGATTGATGAGCGGGTGCGCCAGGCCGCGGAGCTGGTGGGGCTGCCGGACGAGATACTGGCGAAGTCGCCCTTTGACCTGTCCGGAGGGCAGAAAAGGCGCGTGGCAATCGCCGGAGTTATGGCTATGGGGCCGCAGGTCCTTATTTTGGACGAGCCCACGGCTGGTCTCGACCCCATAGGGCGGGACGAGATAATTGCCAACATAGACAGCTTCAGAAAGAGGACAAATGCCGCCGTAATAATGGTATCCCACAGTATGGAGGAGATGGCTGTAAGCGCCGACAGGCTTTTTGTGTTTGACAAGGGGAATATAGTCATGCGGGGCACCCCGGCGGAGGTGTTCTCTCAGAGTGAGAAGCTGGAGGAGATTGGACTTGCCGTGCCGAAGGTGACGCAGATAGCAATGCGGCTCAGGGAGATGGGACTTGACCTTCCCAGGGATATTTACACTGTTGAGAGAATGAAGGAAGTCCTGTTTGCAATGAAGAAGGGCGGTGAAGCCCGTGATTAAAGACATCACAATGGGTCAGTATTTCCCGGGAAATTCAATTATCCACCGGCTTGACCCCAGAATGAAGATAATAATGGTAATTATCTATATAGCCGCGCTTTTTACGGCGAAGAGCTATGTGTCCTATGCTGTTATGCTCGGCTTTTTAATTACCTGTATCGCCATATCGAAAATTAAGTTCAAAACCCTTTTAAAGGGCATGAAGCCCCTTATACTGATTGTCATTATAACCGGATTTCTAAATCTGTTCCTCACAGATGGAGAGCATGTTATATTTCAGGTTTGGAGGCTAAAGCTCACCTGGGAGGGCATACGGACGGCGGCGTTTATGGTGCTGAGGCTTACGATGCTCGTAATGGGCACGTTTCTTCTGACATATACCACGTCGCCTTTGGCCCTGACTGACGGTATTGAGCGTCTTTTAAATCCGCTTAAAAAGATTAAGGTGCCGGTGCATGAGCTGGCCATGATGATGAGCATCGCGATAAGGTTTATCCCGACGCTGGTTGAGGAGACAGACAAGATAATGAGCGCCCAGAAGGCCCGCGGCGCCAGCTTCGACACGGGAAATATTCTCCAGCGGGCAAAGGCCCTTCTGCCGCTTATGGTGCCGCTTTTTGTCAGCGCGTTCCGCCGTGCGGACGAGCTTGCAATTGCCATGGAAAGCCGCTGCTATCACGGCGGTGTGGGACGCACCAGAATGAATGTTTTAAGGCTGCGGCGCCTTGACTGGATTACGCTCTGTACGGGATTTGCAGTTCTCGGAGTTGTGATAACACTTGCGGTGTTCGGCCTGTAATTGCGGTAATTGGAGTGGTTTTGTGAGAAATATTGCCCTGAGGCTGACCTACGCAGGGACGGCGTACCATGGGTGGCAGGTGCAGAAAGACCAGATAACTGTGGCGGAGACGCTGGAAAACGCCCTGTCGAGGCTGTGCGGGCACCGTGTGAAGGTGACAGGCTGCGGCAGGACAGACGCCGGGGTTCACGCAGAGCGGTACTGTGCGAATTTTAAAACCGACTGCCGCATACCAATTGACCGCTTTCCGCTGGCAGTTAATACGTATCTTCCCCGTGATATTGCAGTAAAAGACGCCGTTGAGGAGAGCGAAAATTTTAATGCAATTTTGTCATGTGTTAAAAAAGAGTACACATATAGAATATATAATAGTAAAATAAGAGACCCGTTTTTGGCGGACAGGGCGTATTTTCACCCCGTACCGCTTGATATGGAGCTCATGGCGCAGGGAGCAAAATACTTTGTGGGAACCCACGACTTCGCGGCAGTGCGCTCAGTTGGAACAGAGACAAAGACCACTGTTCGCACGGTTTACTGGTATGAGGTGGAGAGAAAAAACGGCCTTATAGAGCTGCGTGTATGTGCCGACGGCTTTCTGTACAATATGGCACGGGCCATGGCGGGGACCTTGATTTATGTGTCCGAGGGGAAAATACTGCCCCATGAAATACCGGAGCTTTTAAAGCGGGGGGACAGGCGCCGTACCGGACCGACGGTCCCCCCGGAGGGGCTGTATCTCACCCGTATATGGTACGAGGGAGCCGCCGGAGAGATGATGCTGCGTTAGCGCTTTCGGAAAACGCAGTAAAATATACACATTTGGTATCGGACCGGGCGCCGGTTTTATGGTATAATAACCGCAGAACGGTTATTGTATTGTACGTACTGCCGCGTAAAAAATTACTTTCAGGAATTTTGCTATGGGTAAAAGCAGAAAAAGAAAAAATAAAAGATTTGTGGTAATTCTGGCGGTGGCAGCTGCCGTTATAGTGGCAGCCGTTGTGACGTTTTTGGGACTTTACCGCGCGGGTGTCTTTGACGCCTCGCAGAGCACGTCGGATTATTACTACTCGGCGGACAACATGGGACTGTACACCGCGGTGGGCGACGGTTTTGCCGCGGTTTCCGGTTCGGAGCTGCAGGTGTTTGACAAGGCCGGGAACCTGACCGTAAATAAGAGTTTTATCATGACCCAGCCAAGGGTTGTCTCGGGAGGCGACCTGGCTCTGGCGTATGACGCCGGGGGACAGGCGGCGGAAATATTCTCTGACAGCGGAATTATAAATAGCATTAACGTCTCCGGAAATATAATATCCGGCAAAATAAATGAAAACGGCTACACTGCCCTTTGTGTCCAGGAGACGGGATATAAAGGAGTTGTATACGTTTACAACGCGAAGGGTGAGGAGATATTTGAATGGCTGTCTGGAAGCGCCTATGTGATGACGGCGGCGGTGTCTCCGGACAACAGATATCTGTCCGTGCTGTCATATACTGAAGCCGGGACGAGAGTTACAAAGCTTCGCCTGTCTGATGAGGACTACAGGGAGGACTATGAGATTCCGCAGGTTGTGGGAATTGATACGGATTTTGCCGGGAGCGACATACTTGTGCTGACGGGTGATGTGCTGTATCATATAGATGGAAGCGGCAATATAACCGAGATGTATAATTTTACCGGCAAATATTTAAATGCGTATGTGCTTGGAGAGACGGCCACGCTTGTTCTGCGGCAGCATCAGGCGGGCGGCGTGAGCGAAATTATCTCCGTAGAGGAGGACGGCGCCGTAAACGGCACGCAGACAGTAGACGGCAGTGTTGCGGCACTTGACGCAAACGACAGATATACGGCTGTGCTGACAGACGGCGAGCTCAGGATTTATGACATTACGCTGCGAGAGCAGATTGCATATTACGAGGTCACCGGAGGGCTTGAAGTGATAATAAGGGAAAAAGGGGACGCTATTGTGGCAATGCGCCACTCAGCCCATGTATATCCGGCGGACACAAAATAGCATAAAAGAGGCATCTGAAAGGGGAACATATGATTAAATGGATTATAGTGCTGGCGTTTTTAGGGATAATCGCCCTTTGCACGTGGAGAGGATATAAAAGCGGAATAGTCAGAAGTGTATTTGCAATCCTGGCGATAGTAATATCGATTTATGCTGCGAGCCTTATTGCCGGCATTTACAACGAGGAATTTGATGGAATGATAAAGCCGTTTCTCTCCGGAATGGTGGATACCGCCGGCTCGGCAGTGCGCAGCGGCGAGAATACCGTTGTAAAGGTTGAAGACGGAGACAGGGAAGATGTTTACAAAATGAGCTACGCCGTAATGCGGGAGCTTGGACTTGCGGACAATGCGGCGGACAAAATAGCCCATGAGGTTGAAGAAGAGACAAAAAATGTAAACCAGGATATGTATAATCTCATATCAGATAAAGTCTGTCAGAGGGTTGCTTATGTGGCCGTGTTTTACATATGCTTTATATTAATCGCCATAATTTTTGCGGTGGTGGGCAACCTTATAAATCTCTCGTTTGAAATACCCGGAGCGGGAATTGCAGAGCCGATTGTAGGCGCCGTTTTGGGACTTGTGAGAGGACTGATGCTCGTATATACAATAGCGATGATATTCAGATATACCGGAATATTCTTAAAGGACAATTTCACAGATAATTTCGGTATACTCCATGCCATCTCTAATACAAACCCAATAGCGGGGATAATCGGCATGTAAATTTTACCCCGCATTAAGAATCAGAGGTAATGAATATGCACCCTACAATATGTAACAGATGCAAAAAAAACGTCGCAGTGATTTTTGTGACGAAGGTTGAAAACGGAGTTTCAACAAACGAAGGGCTGTGCCTCAAGTGTGCCCGTGAGCTGAAAATCAAGCCTGTTGAGGACCTGATGCAGAAGATGAACCTCACAGACGAGGACCTTGATAATCTCACAGACGAGATGATGGAGGCCATGTCCACAATCGACGGCAGCCTTATGCCCCGGGACGACCAGCCAGAGAGCGACGAGGACGACGGCAGCAGGACTGCCACATTCCCGTTTTTAAACAGGCTTTTCGGCGGAAATCAGGGGGACAGCGGCGAAAAACCCGGCGGTGGCTTTGCCGGGGGCCCCGGTCCAGGGCAGAAGCCCGGCGGACGGGAAAAGGACAAGAAAAACAAATTTTTGGACAATTACTCAATTTCTCTGACCGACAGGGCGCGCTCAGGCCAGCTTGACAGGCTTATAGGCCGTGAGAGCGAAATTGAACGGGTAATCCAGATACTCAACAGGCGGCAGAAAAACAATCCGTGCCTAATTGGTGAGCCGGGCGTGGGCAAGACCGCTATAGCGGAGGGGCTTGCAAAGCGTATTGTGGACAAAAGAGTGCCGTTTAAGCTCCAGGACAAGGAGATACACCTTTTAGACCTCACCGCGCTTGTGGCAGGCACACAGTTCCGCGGACAGTTTGAGGGCAGAATGAAGGGCCTCATTGAAGAGGTGAAGAAAAAGGGAAATGTTATCCTCGTAATTGACGAGGTGCACAATCTCGTGGGCGCCGGAGACGCCGAGGGCTCCATGAATGCCGCTAATATTTTAAAGCCTGCCCTGTCCCGCGGCGAGATACAGGTAATAGGCGCTACGACATTTAACGAGTACCGCAAGAGCATAGAAAAGGATACCGCTTTAGAGCGCCGGTTTCAGCCCGTGACGGTAAACGAGCCCTCAATTGAGGACACGGTTAAGATAATCATGGGTATAAAGGAGTACTATGAGAAGTATCACAGCGTTGTAATATCGGACGAAATTGCCCGTCAGGCGGTGGTGCTGTCTGAGCGGTATATTACAGACAGGTTTTTGCCAGACAAGGCGATTGACCTTATAGACGAGGCGTGTTCTGACCTAAACCTTAAGAGCGAGATAATAGCGAAAAGAGACGCGCTTTTAAAGGAAAAGGCCGATGTGACGCGTGAGAGAGAGATGATACTCTCAAAGGCCGTAGACAGCGCGGACTATGAGCGCCTTGCGGAGCTGCGCAGCATTGACATGCGATTAATGCAGGAGATTGACGAAATAGACAAGGGCGGACTGCCTGAACTCAAAATTGACAACCTTGCAAGGGTAATTGAGCTGTGGACGCATATTCCGGCCAGCAGCATAAAAGAAGATGAGTATAAGCGTCTGGCGGAGCTTGACAAGCGGCTAAAGGCACATATAATCGGTCAGGACGAGGCAGTTGACGCCGTATGCGCCGCGATAAAGCGGAACAGAATAGGCATTTCCCCGAAGCACAAGCCCGCGTCGTTTATTTTCATAGGCTCCACGGGTGTTGGCAAGACAGAGCTTGTAAAAAGGCTCGCAGAGGATATGTTTGACACGCCGGAGTCCTTGATCCGTCTTGACATGTCGGAGTTTATGGAAAAGCACACGGTTTCCCGCCTCGTGGGCTCGCCTCCGGGATACGTGGGATATGACGAGGCAGGACAGCTCACGGAGAAGATACGCAGAAAGCCATACAGCGTTATCCTGTTTGATGAGATTGAAAAGGCACACCCGGACGTTATGAATATTCTGCTACAGATTCTGGACGACGGCAGGATAACCGACGCACACGGGCGCACGGTAAACTTTGAAAATACAATTATAATCATGACCACAAACGCCGGAAGCAACAACACCGACGGCGCGGTGGGCTTTAACCGCTCAGTGAGTGAACAGGGCAAGGAAAAGGCAATGAAGGCCCTGAAAGATTTCCTGAGGCCTGAATTTATAAACAGAGTTGACGAGATTGTCCACTTCAACCACCTGACGGAGGAGAACTTTAAGCAGATTGCGCGGCTGATGATGAATGAGCTCCACGACTCCATGGCGGAAAAGGGCATGAATCTCATGTACAGCGACAGCGTAATTCAGTGGCTGTGCGACAAGGCGTATTCCATAACTTACGGGGCAAGAAATCTCCGCCGCACAATACAGCACGAGATAGAGGACAAAATTGCAAACGTGGTGATATCAAA
>CAJFTV010000077.1 GCA_904420055.1 Candidatus Alloscillospira gallinarum
ACAGAAGACGACCGCCCCCAGACACGCCTTGACCGCAATCTCGAAAACGGCATGGCAGTATCTGTTGGCAGACTCCGTCCTGACACTCAGTACGATTACAAATTTGTCTGTCTCAGCCACAACACACTCCGCGGCGCCGCCGGCGGCGCTGTGCTGCTCGCTGAACTCCTCTGCGCTGAGAACTACATATAAAAGGAGGTAAAAGTGAAAACTCCTGTTTTCACGGGTTCGTCCGTGGCCATAGTCACTCCGTTTAAGGGCGGTTCTGTCGATTACGACAAGCTCGCCCAGCTCATTGACTGCCAGCTTGAGCGCGGCACCGATGCAATAACGGCGTGCGGTACTACGGGAGAGGGGGCTGCCCTCTCTTTCGATGAACACACCGAGGTAATCCGCTTCTGTGTAAAACGTGTAAACAAAAGAGTACCGGTAATTGCCGGGTCAGGCTCCAACTGCACAGAGAAGGCTCTGACCCTTTCCAAGGCATGCTGCGACGCGGGAGCAGACGCGCTGCTCATCGTCACCCCCTATTACAACAAGACAACCCAGCCCGGGCTCTGCGGCCATTTCACATATATAGCAGACCGGGTAGAAAAGCCGGTAATACTCTACAATGTCCCCTCCCGCACTGGCATGACAATCTCCCGGGAAACTTACAGGCAGCTTTCGCAGCACCCCAACATAAACGGAGTGAAAGAGGCCTCAGGCAGCCACTCAATCGTCCAGTCAATAATACGTGACTGCGGCGGGAATCTGAACGTATGGTGCGGCAATGACGACGACATTGTACCCATGATGTCATTAGGAGCCATCGGCGTCATATCCGCGGCGGCAAACGTAATTCCCGGCGTTATCTCAGACATTGCCCACGCATGTCTTAAAAGCGACTTTAAAACCGCCAGCGCACTGCAGATTGAATATGCAGACCTGATTGCCGCGCTGTTCTACCAGGTAAATCCCATTCCGGTAAAGGCGGCAATGAACCTTTTGGGCCTCGGCGTCGGCATTCCCAGAATGCCGCTGTGTGAGCTTACCGAGGCAGAAAAAGCCGTTCTGCGCGGAGTGATGGAGCGTTCCGGCAAAATAAGGTAGATAACTAATATAATCCCCCGCCGATAAGGCAGGGGATTTTCTCTTTATTCACGCTCTTTTTTCGACACCATGGCAATGCCCACAAGCATCACAAACACAAACACCGCCGCGCCTGTCAGTATATTCATCAATTTAATTTCCATCTCGGACATTCCCTCAAAGGACACCAGCATTGAGCGCTGTAGCGACAGGACAGAGACCGCCGCATCGGCACAGCCGATATTTCTCAGCGCCGTGAGAAGATATGACTTTCTCTTTTTAACCTTAAAGGCGTTTACAATCGCCAGCGTTACCTTGCAGGTGGTATACAGGGCAATTGTTATCATCACAATTGTGTCGTGGCGGATTTCCAAATTCTGTCTCATGCTTATCAGATTTGTAATCGCCAGCACCACGGACAGCACAATCAGCATTGCCCCGGAAAGGCGCATGACCGACAGCTCACTCATTCCGCCCAAAACAGCGTTTTTCTTTTCCCAGTGTATTGCGGCATACCGCATTATGCTCAAAATAATATAATAAACGCAGAGCGCCGCAAACCAAACCGAGCCGTTTAAGGCACCGAGCACACCGTTGTAAAGCGCAAAAACTATATTTAAAATGAGCCCCACTCCGGCAGACGCCAGAATACGCGACCGGGGGCTCTCTATAATTTCCCTGCCGTAGCGGCTTTTCGAGGCAACAGCTACAGCCTTTTTCTTAATCCCCATATAACTCCCGCCAATCGCGTTTTTTTCTTATTTTACAATATATTACGAAAGAAAATCAATCACAAATATACGGCCCCTGTATATTTCGATACCTTATTTATATTTGACTTGGCCCCATGGCAATATTATACTGTAAATGTAAACGATAACAAGGAGGTCAGTAATATGCCCGATTCCAAAATGATAGACAAACTCATATCTCTCGAGTGGAAGATGTTCCACAGCGTAAACGGCGAGGACGGCCCAAAAGCCTCCTGTCAGGAGGATCCCGTCACGTTCGAGGGAATGCGCCGCGCCCAGTTTAACGCCTGGGACGACAGGACAGTCATGTCATATTTAAATGACGTTGAGACAGCGGCCGAACAGGGGCGAAACCTTGTGGCGGAAAAATATATACACATGATGAAAACAACCATGCCAAGCCAGTATGAAAAGCTGCTGGACTATGTCGTATATCCCTCTCAGCAGGCTATTGAGCTCGCAGACAAAATTACGGACAAAATGATAAAGCAGACCAGCGTATTACACGAAAAATACCCGTATGTCTCCGGTTCCGGACGTCCACTGTATTCCTCTGCCGACTTTGGCGGCTTCACCTCAGTGGAGACATACCAGAAGGGCGAGCTTTACACCTACTCCCCAGAGACGCTCACATGCCTCTGGGAACACCTGTGCGCCCTGGAAAAAGAGGGAAAATCCTTAGCTGAAATGATACTTGCAAACTCCGTCAAATTCTATGGCTACAATTCCCTTGAGGCGGCTGAAAAGGCCTCCCGTGAATACGCCGAGAGCCAGCCAATTGAATTTTCCTTTGGCTGCTCAAACTGTGACTGATTTTTCGGAGGAGCCAAATGAACGGACTTACACTCAGCCGTGAGTATTTTGAGGGCACCGCCCGTGAAAAACTGAAAGACGCCTTTCCGGAGCTTTTCCCACGTCTTGCCGTAGGGCTCGCCGGAAACGGCTCCGAGTGCTTTGGCTTTGACGACGAAACCTCCCGGGACCACGACTGGGGCGTAGATTTTTACATCTGGGTGACGGAGGCGGACCGCAGTGCCATCGGTGACCTTGCCGCGTGGAAAAACCAGCTATTCACATTCTTTCCACCCGAATACCGGCGTGACCGGTCACAGTACGGTGCGGCGGTAAACGTCATGACATGTGAGGACTTTTTCCGCCAGCTCATCGGCACGCACGAATACCCCGACGACTTAAGGCAGTGGTTCCGCATACCTGAGGAAAATCTCGCCATGTGCGTAAACGGCGAGGTGTTTATGGATAACGCCGGGCGCATGACGGCGCTACGCGAGAGCTTTCTCCGGTACTTTCCGGAGGACTACAGGAAGAAAAAAATAGCCGCAAAGTGCATGGCTGTCGCCCAGACAGGACAGTACAACCATCTGCGCATGGCAAAAAGGGGAGAATTTATCACCGTGAACACGGTTATCTCCAGATTTATAGACAGCGTTATCGGCCTTGTGTTTCTCCTCAACAGAGTCTACAAGCCATATTACAAATGGCAGAGCCGCATGATGCGCTCCCTGCCCATACTTGGAGCAGAGCTAAATACGGAGATAGACGAGCTTCTCCTTATAGAGGGAAGAGACGCAAAAACCATAATGCGGCGTCAGGACAGGATTGAAAAGATATGCGAGGCTCTGAAAAAAGAGCTTCAGCGCCAGGGTCTAACCTCCTCAGATGACGCGTTTTTTACAGCCCACGGTGAGGAGGTACAGCGCCGCATTGAGGATAGCTTTATACGCTCTCTCCCTACCCAATACGAATAAACGCCGTAAAGCACGGCAGAAAGGATAAGATATGAAACAGGTACTTGTAATCGGCGGAACATATTTCGCCGGCAGAGTTTTTTCAATACTCACATCGCGGGAAAACAAAGTCCACCTGCACGTTGTAAACAGGGGGCGCTACCCTTTAAATAACCTCAATAATGTGTCCCAGTATGTCTGCGACCGCCATGACACGGAAAAGCTTGCAGAGGTTCTTCCCAAAGATATTGTATTTGACGCGGTCGTTGACTTCTGCGGATATGAGCCCATGGACATCGCAAATATAATCGCGGCTCTTCCCGGCAGAATAAAACAGTATATATTCATAAGCACCAGCAGCGTATACGAGCCCGGAGACGGCAGTATGAAGAGTGAGACGGACCCCATGCTCCACGACTTCTCCCCGGACGTCGTGCAGGAATATATCCTCAAAAAATGCCTTCTGGAGCTGGAACTGCGCACTGAGTGCGAAAAAGACGGCATACCATTTACAATTTTACGTCCGGCATTCATCTACGGGCCGTTTAACTACGCACCAAGAGAGTCATATTTTATACAGTTAATCGTTGAGAAAAAGCCCGTTCCCGTCCCCACGGACGCCACATCTAAGTTCAGCTTTGTGTACGTCATGGACGTGTCCGACATTATAAACCTCTGCATTGGCAACGAAAACGCATATAACGAGGTATTTAACCTCGCCGCGCCGGAGCAGCTGACATATGAAACTGTCATAAGCGAGTTGGAACGCTGCAACGGCGAGCCCTTTACAAAGCAGCCGGTCACCGTGGAGGAGGTTCTTCGGGACAATATTCCTCTGCCCTACCCCTTAGACGAAGATGAGCTTTACAGCGGTGAAAAGGTACAGAAGGTCCTGGGCTATACCTATACGCCATTTTCCAAGGGCATGGATAAAACTTTTGACGTATTTAAAGACGTATTTACACACAGGGGCAGTTAAGCATTAAGTTCTACGGCATCTTCCATATGGAAGATGCCGTAGAATGTCCTCTAATACCGTAACCTCACGGTCTGCATATACATAACCCCTGTCCCAAAACTGATTATAGAGGTTTTAGCACATGATAATTAAAACAAACCGGCTTATTCTCAGACCTTTTTGCGGTGACGATGCCGCAGATATTTTCGAGTATCTTGCATCTCCCCCGGTAAACTGTTTTGCAGACATGAAACTGAATTCCCTTGAAAATGCCCGGTCAGAAGCGAACAGGCGCAGCAGTTACAGTGAGTATTATTTGGCCGTCGTCCTTAAAGATAGCGGTAAAGTTATAGGAGAAATCTGGGCATTTCCCGATGAACGAAACAGTGATACTTTTAGTCCATGCTGGATTTTTAACGGAGATTATCAGGGAAAAGGTTATGCCCTTGAAGCTGCGCAGGCATTTTTCAACTATCTTTTTGCTGAGAAAGGTGCACGGAGAATATACGCCTACACCGAGGACTATAATCTCTCATCTCAGCGCCTGTGTGAAAAACTTGGCATGCGCAAAGAGGGATTTTTTAAAGAATTTGTATCGTTTGTCTGCAATACGGACGGAACACCAAAATACGAAAACACATTGCAGTATGCAGTTTTAAAAAAAGAATGGACAAACACCTTTAAATAGCCCTAAAATTAAATTGCAAAAAGCTTCATGTCTGAATTTAAACGGGACATGAAGCTATTTAATTGCATAAAGCATGGTTAATCCGGAGCTCTTACGTACTGACATTACGCAGGTTTAACTTTTGTATATACGCGGGACTTTATATCTCTTCTCACAAGCCCAACCAGCACAGCTGTGAGAGGAATAAGCGTCACAAAAATCGCTCTGCCCGTCATCGCACGGCAGAGAGCCGTGGAGATAACCGCTCCAATTACAAACGTCACAATCATGGTGATATGGCTTATAAGCTTTACAGCCGTATCCCTGTCTTTCGGGTTCTTAATAAATCCAACGGCGGCAATGCCGGTCTGGCGCAGATGATTTGTGCAGAAAGTCGTGGCCATTGCGATGCCCCTGGTCTTTCTGAATGTATTATACCGCATGGAGCACAGGAAATTGAGCGTTACCTGGGTTATCTGGAACGGCGCGCTCTCAGGAAGGAGTCCCAAAAACACCACCACACAAATCTCAATAACAACAATTATTGTCTCCCAGCGCCAAAGCCCCATCTTATGTGTTCTCTGTAGAAACACCTCCGACACCACAGCTCCTAAGAAATATGCCGTTATGGGAATGAGATAATAAAAAGCGTGTGATATTTCACCGTTTCCAAATGCCATAGCCATAAGCACAAAGTTTGAGGTCTGTGCATTGCAGAACACGCCGCCCCTTATGGAATATGTAAACGCGCCGTAAAACCCGCCTACGAACATCAGAAGCAGGAAAATCCAGTAGCTCTCAGTTCCAGGCTGTTCTATGGCCGTATTTTTTTCTGGTAAAGTGTTTTGCATTTTTAAGCGCACCCTTTTCTGTTGTTTCTTTGTATATTATACTCATTTACAGCCATATTGTAAAATGATAATATAATATATCTGTAATATTAAATTTTCATGCTTGTGGGGTCATATTATGATAAACTTTGAATACTATAAAATCTTTTATTACGCCGCAAAATATAAAAATTTCACAAAAGCCGCCGCCTTCCTCTCTACAAGCCAGTCGGCCATAAGCCACGCCATGCAAAATCTTGAGTACCAGCTTGGCTGCAGGCTCTTTACCAGGAGCAACCGGGGAATTGCGCTGACAGACGAGGGTGAAAAGCTGTACAGCTTTGTCGAGCCCGGGTGCCAGCAGTTTTTCAAAGGCGAGTCTCTCATTTCCCAGTCGGTAAAGCTGGAGACCGGTACGGTGCATGTGGCCACCACCGTCACCGCGTTTGAGTGCATTCTCGCCGACGCCATAACCGGCTTTACGTCGCTTTTCCCAAACGTCAATTTCAGGCTCAGCAATTTCTCCACAAGCGGCGAGGCGGCGGCCGCCGTAAAAAACGCTGCGGCAGATATTTCCGTTGTACCCTCACCTGTGGAGGTAGCACCTCCTCTAAAAATGCACGACATACTGAAGTTTACCAGTATTCTCGTGGCGGGGCGCGATACTCCGCCTCCTGCGCGTATTCCCCTTCACATCTCTGAGCTTGAAAACTACCCTTTTATTTTTCTTGCCGAAAACACCGCCGGACGCCGGTTTTTCGACGAGATTCTCAAAAAATACTGTGTTACCCTGGACGTCCACGTAGTACCCGCCACAAACGGAATGGTACTGCCTTTAGTGCGCCGCGGGGTGGGGCTGGGATTTCTCCCCGAGCCAATGGTGTCAGAAGAACTCAGCCGGGGGACAGTTTATAAAATACCTCTGGCAGAGGAGATACCGGAAAGGAGCATATGCGTCGTACACGAGCCCTCAAAGCCAAAGAGCCTCGCCGCCACAGCGTTTTTTAATTACCTTTTAGAGAGTGCCGGCGCAAAATGACACTTATTTCCAACTTTTCGTTGACCGATTTAAAAATCTACATTACAATAAACTCAATATTGCATGCAAGGTGATACAATGACAGACAGATTTACATTTGATTTAAATCCGGAGGGAACTCCTTTCAGCAAAATAACAAACGCTGGCGCAGTCCACGGGGGCGATGCATTTTTACTGACGCGGAGCGGTTTGGAGGTACTGTTCGACTCCGGTTTTGCCTTCTGCGGGCCGCAGCTTGTGGAAAACCTGGAAAAAGAGCTGTGCGGCAGACCTCTGGACTACATTCTTTTAAGCCACTCCCACTATGACCACGCCCCGGGCAGCGCTTACTGCAAAGCCCGCTGGCCGGAGGCACAGGTGGTCTCCTCAAGGTACGCGGCAAGTGTCTTTACTCGTCCGGGCGCCCGTCAGGTAATGCGTGAGCTGGACGACGCGGCCGCAGCACAGCATGGCATGGCGAGGACCGTTGACCTTATCGACAGTCTGAGAACCGACATTCCCTTAGACGACTATGATACGCTATCATTAAATGGGCTCAATGTACAGTGTATTCCCCTGCCCGGCCACACAAAGTGCTCTGTGGGATTTTATTTTCAGGAGTACAGTTTTTTAATTGCCAGCGAGTCTATCGGCGTATTCTCCGGCGGCGATGTAATCTCTCCGGCCTTTCTCGTGGGATATCAGATGTCGGTGGACTCTATACGCCGGGTTATGGATATGGAGGTAAATTCAATGCTTCTTCCCCACTACGGTATGCTCCACGGCGAAAAGTGCCGGGAATACCTTGAGCTGTCACTGAAGTGGACGGAAAAGTGCAAAGCCGCCCTTGTCTCCGCCGCCCACGAGGGCAAATCCCGTGATGACATGATTGGCATCATAAGGGATATGTTTTATGTCGGCACCCTGCAAAACTATCAGCCTGAAAAGGCCTTTTTAGTAAATGCCGGACACATGGCGGACTTAATTATACGGGAATTTAACCTGACACCTCAGGAACAAAGCGCAGGAGATACAATATGATTTTATTTTTTTCGGGAACCGGCAACAGTGAATACGCGGCCAAAAGAATAAGCCGCGAGACGGGTGACATGACAGTAAACCTCTTTCAAAAAATCCACGACCGCGATTTTTCACCTATGACCTCAAACGCCCCGTGGGTTATCGTAACCCCTACCTACTCCTGGCGTATTCCCCGTATTCTGCATGAATGGTTAAAAAACACGGAGCTTCTCGGCTGCCGCGACATCTATTTTGTGATGACCTGCGGCAGTAACATCGGCAATGCCGGCAGGTATCTTAAAAAACTGTGTGCGGGCAAGGGTATGAATTATAAGGGCTGTTTTGAGATAATTATGCCTGAAAACTATATCGCCATGTTTTCCGCCCCCAAAAGAGATGAGGCTCTTGAGATTATACAGCGTGCAGAGGGGCCAATTGACAGCGCCGCTCACCTTATTAAGGCCGGAAAAGCTTTTCCCCGGCAAAAAATAACACTTAAAGACAGAATCGAAAGCGGTATTGTAAACGATGTATTCTATCCATTCTGTGTAAGCGCAAAGCAGTTTTACGCCACGGATGTATGTATATCCTGCGGAAAATGCTCGGAAGCATGTCCTCTTGGAAATATAAAACTTGAGAGCGGGAAGCCGGTATGGGGCACAAGCTGCACCCACTGTATGGCGTGTATATGCCGCTGTCCAAAAGAGGCAATTGAGTACGGAAAGCACAGCCGAGGCCTTACCCGCTATGTATGTCCAAAAAATATCTGAAACAACTTAAATGAGCCTCACGCATGTATAACATGCGTGAGGCTCATTTCCTTTTCCAGTCAGGTATTTTTTAATATAGTTCCAGGGTATGTATCTCGTCTATCCACGTGTGGTAATACGTCATGTTCTTCGCCACAGTCTCAAGGTTCACCTGAGAGGACACATACACTCTCCCTGAATAAGTGTACAGTCCGGTAAATACACCCATCTCATAAAGATATCCGCCAAGTTTTTCAAGTTCCTTTTCACGCTGGGTCTCTGTTATGGATTTTGAAGCCGCATAAATCAGCTTTTCACCTTTTTCCGGTTCAACGCCAAAGTAGCTTAATTTGCCCTCCTGTGAAAACACGTTCTTAACGGCCTTACCGTCCATGATACCCGTGGTGCCTACCCACATCTCAACATTTCCGCCGTCCAGAAGCTTTTGCAGCACCTCTCCGTTTGCATACTCCGTAACCGTGACTGCAACACCGAGATTTGTAAACGTCTCTGCCGTTTTTAAAGCCGCGGCATTTCCCGACGTACCTGAGAGCTCATCAGTGCGCAGGCGTATTTCAAATGTCATCGCGCCGCCTGTTGAGGAGATAAATTTGCCGTCTGAATCACTCCAGATGTACCCTGCCTCGGTCAATAGCGCCTTTGCCGCCTCTTCCGGCGTGCCATATTCTTCTGTGAGTGTGCCGTACCTCTCCGTCACCTCCTGAGGAAGCGCAAACCCGGTGCCGCCGGCCTCCGCGTCCGCTGCCGTGTGCATGATAAACACCGACAAAAACGCGCGGCGCAGGGCCTTGGACTCCTCTGAAAATGAGTCCTGTCCCACTCGCACCTTTTCAGCATTTATTCCAAAATAGCTGTACTCCGGCAGCTCCACGTCGAGGCCGTCACCCGCGCCCAGTGTCTCAGAATAATCTGTAAATATATCCACTTCACCGGAAGCCGTCATAGCCGCCGCGTTTCCGGTGTCTTCAAAAACAACGCGGAGGTTTGTAATCTTAGGACAGCCCATATAGTAATTCACATTTCTCTGAAGCGTGACGCCGCCATCGTCCGCGGAGGCAAACTCATATGGTCCTGCACCAAGAGGAGCCTGGGACATCTGTTTTACCTTGGACAGATCGCCTTTCTCAAATCCAAACCGGTGCTCCGTGTACTTGTAGTTATCTCTGTCACCGTAATAGTGCAGCGGCAGTACGGGAATATCAAACTTTGATAGATTAGCGCTGTCATATTCCGTCATTGTTATTTTAAAGCTGTACATACCCGTCTTTTCTATGCCCGATATGTAACTGGCCGTATCGCCCGCCTCCGACGCCATGGCAAGCGTGGGATAGCTCTCATCTATCCGCTCTTTTAAAAGCTCATAAAAGCTCTTGTCGTCAGCGACATTTTCATAGTTAATGCCGCTGTCAGACAAATCATACCCGTGCTTTTCCACGATTAGCTGCCAGTACTCCTCAACGGTGGGATATGTCGTAGATAGGTCATATGCCCTGCCGCTGTTGTCATACCACAGGCCGTCCTCTCCTATTCCAACTGCATATCCCCAGAAAAATTCGGCAAACGCAACGCCAAGCCCCTCGTTCTCCCGCAGTTCCTCTACAGTTCTGCCAAGAGCAAACTGGCTGTATTCCGAACCGTAAGTGTTTATACAGTAGTCTACAATCTTCCTTGTAAACTCATAACCGACGCTGTTAAAGGCCTCCATAAAGGCGTCAACGTCCTCCTGTGTATACTCATCGCCGGGATTTGCACCTCCTGCCTGGAGGTCTCTTACAATGCTGTGCCATATCTGTTCGTTCTCTCCGGTATATTCCTCAAGTCCCATAATCGGCAGCTCTGCAAAGTCGCTCGTCCCGTCATACGCCGGGTCCGCCAGCAGATACATGGTGAAAATCACATCGTCAGCCGTGAGGTTAACGCCGTCGCTGAAATATATGTCCTCGTCAAGGGTGAACTCATATACGCAGCCCTTTACCGTAACATCGGCAATACCCTGCCGGGAATACTCTGTACCCTCAAAGGTTTCCGTCGTACCGCCGACAGACTTCCGCAGCACGCTGCCGTCCCTGCCTCGCTCCAAAAGAGTGACGGATACAAGGTCACTCACG
This sequence comes from Candidatus Alloscillospira gallinarum, assembly GCA_904420055.1. GTDB lineage: Bacteria > Bacillota > Clostridia > Oscillospirales > Oscillospiraceae > Alloscillospira > Alloscillospira gallinarum. The sequence goes on from CAJFTV010000077.1 coordinate 10,940, forward strand.
GCAACGTCCCCCTCTTCCTGTGCGAAAATCGAGCTGTAAATGCCGTTTGTCCCATCATACCCCACAGTCAGAGTGTCACCGCCGTAATACTCCGGCAAAACCGCGTCTGTCTCTGCAATCGACTTTGCGCTTA
>CAJFTV010000078.1 GCA_904420055.1 Candidatus Alloscillospira gallinarum
AGCATATCTATATTATAGCCGATGCTGTAAACGGTTGTGCCGGCCTCAAGAGCAGCCTGGCAGGCGGAAGGAGCGCCGGTTGAGTCAGCGTGAGCAGACACAATTACGCAGCCCATGGCGATAAGTGCATTTGCGGCTTCGGCCTCAGCCGTGGGGTCAAACCAGGAGCTTGTGTACACAACATCCATATATGCCTCTGGCACAATGGACTGAATACCCAAGAGGAATGCGGTATATCCGGATACAACCTCTGCATAGGGATATGCACCGACATAACCGATGTGGGGGTCTGTAACCTCTCCGGAGTCCATAAGCTCTTTGAGCTTCATACCGGCAACAACACCGGAAACATAGCGTGCCTCAAATGTGTAGTTAAAGTAGTTTTTAACATTGCTGAGGCCGCAGGTAGCGGCAGTGTCACCTGTACCGACGCAGAAGGTCACGTCAGGGAACTCTCCGGCAGCCTGTACCATAAATGACTGGTGTCCATAGCTGTTTGAGAAGATATGTGTGCAGCCCTGCTCTGCAAGGTCAACAGCGGCGTCATAGCAGTTCTCATTTTCTGGAACGGAATATTTCCAGATGACGTTTTCTTCAGGAACATTTAAAGTCTCCATAGCCGCACGAATGCCCTCTATGTGAGCATAGGTATAACCCTCGTTCTCGTCGCCTAAGAGAATTACGCCGATTTTGTAATCGGCGGTAGCGTCTCCGGCATTACCGCCCTCGTTGCCGCTTGTCCCCTCATTGCCGTCATTCGAGCCATTGTCTTCGCTTCCGCATGCTGCAAAAGCAAAAACCATGGAAAGAGCGAGAAGCAGCGCAAGAATTCTTTTCATTGTCTTTCCTCCAAAATGAATAAATTTATTTATCACGGCTGAAACCAGCCGAATGATAACCAGATTAACGGCAGAATTCAACTCCGCCCTCAACCGTCATGGACTTTACTCTTGCAAGGGACTCCAAGTGAACACCCTTGCTGCGTATTAAGTCGCCCCCTGGCTGGAACGCTTTTTCAATGGCTATACCGGCGCCCACAAGAGTGGCGCCTGCCGCATTTACAAGGTCGATAAGACCCAGAAGTGCCGCACCGTTTGCCAGAAAATCATCGATAATTAAAACCCTGTCGCTTGGAAGGAGGTACTCTTTTGATACAATTACGTCATAGACGGTTCCGTGAGTGAAAGACTCAACTTTTGTTTTATATACATCACTTGCGATGTTTTTCGTCTTTGTTTTCTTTGCAAATACAGCAGGGCACCCGAATTCCTGTGCCACTATACACGCAATTCCGATGCCCGAAGCCTCGATTGTAAATATTTTATTTACTCCGCAGCCGGCAAAGAGGCGTTTCCATTCTTTCGCCATTTCCTCAAACAGTTTTATGTCCATCTGGTGGTTTAAAAAGTTGTCCACCTTTAAAACGTTGCCCTCTTTGACAATGCCGTCTTTCCTGATACGTTCTTCAAGAAGCTGCAAAACGCCGTCACTCCTAACATATTTACAATGTCATTATTATTCAAATATTTACAATACTAATAATAATTGAAAATTCGACTTTTTACAACATGGGTTTTTCAACAATATGAGACGGTAATTTTGTAAAATTTCTGTAAATTCAGCAGATTTTATTTTTTAAGCATTAAATTCACCGCATTAAAGTAAAAAACAGGGTTCTGACAAAAACAGAACCCTGTCAAATGCTCAATATATTTACTTGAAATTATCCTTTTGGGATAAGCAGGATATATCCGGGCTCCAGCGCATCTTCCCCGTCAATTCCATTTGCGGTTTTAAGTCCCTCACAGTCTGAACGGAAACGCTTGCATATTCCCCACAGACTGTCGTTCTCCCTCACGCGGTAGATGGTTACAGACGGGCGCTGTTCCTCAGTTTCAGGGGCCTCGAGCGCAGCGCCGTTTATAACTGTCAGCGTCTCCGTGTGTACGTCGCACATCTTTAGCACGGCCCTGCCGGATACGGAAATTTTACCGTCGGAAATTTCTCCGGACACGTCGATGCTTGCAAAAGAGACAGAAGTGTGTTCTGCTATATCGGCACTTCCATATACCGTGCCGCGCACAACGTAACTCTGCCACTCTCTGTCAAAGATTACGGCCTGAACATATACGGAGATTTTTCCGTCGTTTTCCATGTATTCAATTTCACCGGGAAAAGCGCTGATTTTAAAGATTTCTCCCACTTCGGCCTGGCAGGGGATTTCCCCTGAAAATGTCATTTCGCTATACGAATACTGCCGATATTCCGCTGTTGGAATCTCTTCGCTCGTCAGGGACAGTGTGCCGCTGACGGAGTATGCATCGTCAACATATGGTACGCTTTTCTTTTCAAAAACTGCACACTGGGCAACTCCGTGGATTTCCAGGGCTATTACGCGGCTCTCGTCCTCCTGACTGTAGGAGTGGAAATCTACATAGCAGTTTGTCATCATAATATCTACATCGCAGAAAACGTCCTCGCTGCCCGCTTCAATATCCACAAGCTGAGAAAATTCCGTTGAAAAGTTTTTTATTACTGCCCTCTCGCCGCTTTCTGGCACATAGCATATTTCGCTTTCGTATTTTCCCCGTATGACGAGCTTTTCTCCCGTTACGGTGTGCTCCACATCGCAAATTCTAACATTTGCATTCAGTACTTCACCTACTGCCGGGGCATCTGATGGAATTTTCAGGTCATCAGATACGAGAAACGTCTTTTCTGTCACCTGGGTCTGTACAAGCTTCTCCACTGAAGACTCGTGGATATATGTACCCTTTACCTCCTCGTCAAAGCCGCGGCACAGATTTATGTACTCATAGTTGTAACAGCGTATTTCAGTTTTAAGGGAAACACGGACAATCATTTTTCTGGAGTTTGCCGCCACAGCGTCGGCGCTTGTGGCTTCCATATGGCATATCATCATGCAGTCAGGCAGTATATCGGGATTTTCAGAACTGACTGTGACGGGAATGTTAGTCTCGAGACTGTAAAAATCTCCGTTCCCGTCACAGTAAATAACAGTGGCCACGACAGAGCTTTTTACCGTGGCGCGGCCCGTGTCTGCCTCTTTGCTCTTTAAGAGTACTCTCGCGTCGGCAGAGATAATTCTGTCGATGTCCGGCTGAGTATCCGGCACGATGAGCTCGGTAGTTTCTTCCTGGTTAAGGCTTGCCTCCCAGAGTTTTTTAATGATATCCAGCTTTTCCGTTTTCATACCAAGTTCCATATATTTAACCTCCGATGGTAAGATTTCTGTCTTCTCAGAGGAAATATATGCCACATTGGCCGCATATATGACCGCTTGTTTACTTTTTGCACCGTCTTTGTCCAGGGGGACAGCAGCTTTTGCGGTTTAGCTTTATTCCGGCCACAATAAGTGCTACGCCGACGATAAACCACCATGCGCCGGGGGGCAAAATCACGGCACAGACGATAAGTACACCGGCACAAATGGCAAGCTTGCCGACCGGTACAAGGTATCTGTCCATAAAAATCCGTCCTTTCATATTCAGTATACGAAAGGACGGAGGTCTGTGTTCCTACTTCGTTATCTGCCAGGCTTTTATCTGCCGGGCCTGCTCATACAGCTTTAAATAGCTGTCATGCCGGGATTTTTGTATATTACCATTTTTTACGGCCTCCAAAACTGCACATTCAGTCTCTTTAGTGTGGCTGCAATCGCGGTAACGGCATTTGCCTATATACGGTTCAAATTCCGGAAAAGCATATTGCAGGTCCTCCTTCAAAACAGCCTCGGAAAGCAGAGAGTCAAACGAGGAAAACCCCGGGGTATCTGCGATATATGTATTGTCAGAAAGCCGGTATAATTCAACGTGGCGCGTTGTGTGGCGTCCACGGCCGAGCTTTGTACTTATGTCGCCTGTCTTTATGGCGAAACTCTCGTTGATTGCGTTTAGTATGCTGGATTTTCCAACTCCTGAGTTGCCCGTAAAAGAACATGTCTTTCCGGATATTGCCGCCCTGAGCTCTTCTATCCCCTCGCCTGTTACGGCACTTGTTCGGATTGTCGTAATACCGGTATTTCTGTAAATATCGTAAAGGCTGTCGCCGGAATTTAAGTCACATTTATTAATGCACACAATACAGTCGCAATGGCTTAAGCTGGCAGTCACGGTAACCCGGTCAATTAAATATGGGTCAGTCACAGGTATTGCCTGAGATGCGACTATGACCATGAGGTCAATGTTCGCCACAGGCGGTCTTATAAAGGAGTTTCTCCTCGGCAAGAGCTCCTCAATATATCCCCGGCCGCCGTCTGTGAGTGAGTATGTCACCCTGTCGCCAACGAGAGGAGTAAGCTTCTCATAGCGGAATTTCCCCCTGGCCCGGCACTCAATTACTCTGTCGTTGTGATGTACGTAGTAAAAACCGCTGAGGGCCTTAAATATTGTGCCGGTGTACCTGCTTTCCATTTAAAACCTCCCTTTGATAATATATGTGTGCGGTAATAGTATTACCGCACACATGAATGAAGCCATTTATCTAACGGTTGCTTCACGTATCTTCGCCGGAACTGCCGCTTTCACCGCTGTCGCTGTTATTGTCACCAGAACCCCCGTTTTCGCTGCCGCCGTTATTGTCATCGCCGCCGCTTGGCGGTTGTGTAATGAGGCTGCCGTTTGACACCTGCAGAATTACCTCTGTCTTTATCGGAACTTCTTCATTTGCCTCATGGTCCTGAAAAACAACTGTGTCGGTGGGCTGGTCGCTGTCTACGTACTGTATACTATAGGTTAAGTCACGTGCGTACAGCCGCAGTACGGCCTCAGACATTGTAAGGCCAGTTACCTGCGGTACAGTTGTGTATTTGGTTTCAGGTCCCAGGCTGTATGTGATGTATACCGTACTGCCTTCTGTCAGCGGGGTGTCAGCCTCTGGTATCTGGGATATTACATAGCTTTCCGTGACGCTGTCACTGTATTCACTCTCAAATCGAATATCCAGATTAAGTCCCAGATTTCTC
>CAJFTV010000079.1 GCA_904420055.1 Candidatus Alloscillospira gallinarum
CCGGGACTTGTCCTCGAATATTTCTCTATCCGCCCTGTCGTTATATTTTCTCACAAAATATATGTTGTCATCCATGGTCATAAACGTTTTTCTCTTATCCGCGCCTATATCCGCAAACCCGAAAGTGACGTAATCGAGATATCCTGTATGATACTTAAACCCGCAGTATATCATATCGAAAAATATACGCAGGGGGTTTATTTTTTTGTCCTCATGAACATTTTTGACATTTCTCAGCATTCGCTTAAAGCTCGCCGTTTTAAGGCGGGCAAACATCGTTTTTAAATCTCTCATTTTCTCTCTCCAACCGAAAACATGTACCTCGTCCACTGAAAAATAGTTAAGTATTTATCAGACTTGTCTATTACTCCAAGCAAGTCTTTTTCCTTGCCACAACCTTTGCCATATAAAAGGTTTACAATTACTCAGATATATTACTGTACCGCCGTCATATTATATCATCTTATCAGCTAACCCCTGATTTCAGCATACGTATTAAACCACTTTTTCATATAAAATGATAGCCCTTTTACCCCAAAAGTTCCCGAATTTATGCAACTGTAATCATTTGTAATTATTTCTACTACAATACTTATACTCTTCTTAAGGAATGTTTAAAACAAACCTGTAATCACAAAAATCCGGGGCGCCTTTCCTGCGGAGGGCGCCCCGAAATCAACACTGCTTAAATACTCAATTTTAAAGTTCAGGGATATCTCCCACTCCCCCAAGCACAAGCCTGGGCCTGTACGGGTACTGACTTATCATCTCTCTTGTGGTAACACCTGACAGAACCAGAATTGGGTCAAGGCCGCTCTCTATTCCGGCAATTATATCCGTGTCCATTCTGTCGCCGATCATACACGCCTCTGCCGAGTGAACGCCAAGCATGCCAAGCGCTGTCCTCATCATAAGCGGATTTGGCTTACCCACATAATAAGCGTTTTTACCTGTGGTTATCTCAATTGGCGCCACAAGCGCCCGGCAGGCGGGTATCAGCCCATTATCTGACGGGCCTGTGAGGTCCGTATTCGTGCCAATGAGCTTTGCGCCATTATTCACATGGTACATGGCCCGGGATATCGTGTCAAAATTGTAGTTCACCGTCTCTCCGATTATCACATAATCGGGGTCTACGTCGTTAATCGTTATTCCGGCCTGATACAGGGCGTTATAAAGCCCCGGGTCTCCCACAACATATGCGGTACAGCCTGGATTTTGGGAGCTTATAAACTTTGCGGTGGCCTGCGCGCTTGTATAAAAATGGCTCTCGTCCACATCAAGCCCCATTCTGAACAGTTTTTGCTGAAGCTCACGTGGTGAGCGGCTCGAGGCGTTGGTGAGAAACAGGAATTTTTTGTCATTTTTGTACAGCCATTCCACAAACGACTTTACCCCGGGAAGAAGATGGTTCCCGTGGTAGATAACACCGTCCATATCGCAGATAAAACCGAGTTTGCCTCTTAGAAGTTCCATATTAAATTTACCTTCTTTCCTCCGCCTGCGTCTTTTCGGCGGAAATTTCTCTCAAATCATTATTATTCACATTAACATAATACCCTAAAAAGCTTCGTTTGACAATACACATTCCTTGAGAAAAAACCTGCCTTTGCAGACGCTATCATGCACATATGTCCAAATGATACCGGCAGAGTGTTAATACGGTGCAAAATCTGTGTAAAGGCCCGTATCAGCACAATTTGTCAAATTTATTGTCGTTTAGAATAAAAAGGCCGCCGTATTTTTATCATCTGTTTAACTTGATGGCAGTAGAAATACCGAGAAAAATGTTGTATAATAACTTTTATCTTTATTAAGGAGGCATGCGGACAATGGAAAAAGTCGCGCAGATGTACGAGGGAAAGGCAAAAAAGGTATACTCCACAGAAAACGAGGACTACTGCATCATATCATATAAGGACGACGCCACGGCGTTTAACGGGGAGAAAAAGGGAACCATCTCCGGCAAGGGCGTCGTCAACAATAAGATGTCAAATTACATAATGGAGCTCATGGAAAAAGAGGGCATACCCACCCACTTTGTGGAAGAGCTCAACGACCGCGAGGCGGTTGTGCGGCGCGTCAAAATTATCCCCCTGGAGGTAATTATCAGAAATATCGCGGCCGGCTCATTTTCAAAGCGCTTCGGCGTTCCCGAGGGCACACAGCTTCTCCGTCCTACCCTTGAGTTCTGCTACAAGGACGATGCTCTTGGCGACCCCATGGCAAATGAGTATCACATCGTCGCCTGCGGCTGGGCAACCCAGGAAGACCTTGACACAATAACAGAGTATACTTTTAAGATAAACGACTTTTTAAAGGATTTCTTTAAAAAAATAAATGTTGACCTTGTGGACTTCAAAATAGAGTTCGGCAAAACACGTGACGGAAAAATAATTCTGGCTGATGAGATTTCTCCCGACACCTGCCGTCTGTGGGACTCTACAACTCATGAAAAACTTGATAAAGACCGTTTCCGCCGCGACCTGGGCAATGTAGAGGGCGCATATCAGGAAATGATGAACAGAATTTTTGGAGACAGATAAAATATGAGTAATATACATGAAGAATGCGGCGTATTCGGAATATTCAGCAAAGACCGCTGTGACGTGGCCTCCTCAGTCTATTACGGTCTCTTTGCCCTTCAGCACAGGGGACAGGAGAGCTGCGGAATTGTGGTAAACGATGACGGTGTTTTCCACCCATACAAGGACGCCGGCCTTGTAAACGATGTCTTTACACCGGAGATACTCTCTTCACTTGGTCTTGGCAACATGGCCGTGGGACATGTGAGATACGGCACAACGGGTATCACCGGACGTTCAAACGCACAGCCCATCGTTGTAAACCACGTAAAGGGCAACATGGCTCTGGCACATAACGGCAACCTCACAAATTCCTATGAGCTCCGTGAGGAGCTGGAGCTTCAGGGCTCAATTTTCCACACAACCAGCGATACAGAGGTAATATCCTACCTGATAACAAAGGAGCGTCTTACCGCCCCATCAATTGAGGAGGCGTTAAACAGGGCAATGTACAAGCTGGAGGGCGCATATTCCCTCGTTGTAATGTCCCCCTCCAAAATGATGGCCGCCCGTGACATTCACGGCTTTCACCCTCTGTGCTACGGCGTCCGTGACGACGGAAGCTATGTCATCGCCTCCGAAAGCTGCGCGTTAAACTCAGTCAGCGCCACCCTCGTCCGGGATATCGAACCGGGAGAGATTGTCGTCTTTGACAAGAACGGAATACGCTCAATAAAAGACCACTGCGGGCTTGTGAAAAAATCCTCCTGCGTCTTTGAGTATATATACTTTGCCCGTCCAGACTCCGTTGTAGACGGCTTTTCCGTGCACGAGGCAAGGCTCCGTGCCGGAGAATTTCTGGCAAAGGAACACCCGGTGGACGCAGATATCGTTATCGGCGTCCCGGACTCAGGACTTGACGCCGCAATCGGTTTCTCCCGCGAATCCGGGATCCCCTACGGAATAGGCTTCATAAAGAACAAATACATCGGGCGCACCTTTATCTCTCCGGGGCAGGCCGCCCGAGAGGACAAGGTGAAAATAAAGCTTAACCCCATATCACAGGTTGTCAGCGGCAAGCGTGTCGTAATGATTGACGACTCCATCGTCCGGGGCACTACCTGCAAGAAAATTGTCCACCTTTTAAGGGAGGCAGGTGCCTCTGAGGTGCACGTTCGCATCTCTGCCCCGCCGTTTATCGCCCCATGTTATTACGGTACGGACATCGATTCAAAGGACGTACTTATCGCATGTCATCACTCTGTTGACGAGATATGCAAAATAATCGAGGCGGACAGCCTTGGATATCTGAGCCTTGAAAATACGCTCAAGCTTGCTCCCAGTGAGCAGAACACCGGCTTCTGTGTGGCATGCTTCAATGAAAAATATCCTACGGCGGTTCCAGAAAAGGCGTATAAAAACAGGTTTGAGGTAAAAATTTCCGCAAACTCAAAAAATAATAGCTGATCATCAATCTTTAACATTACGAAATGCGGCAGATAAAACTGTCGCATTTCCCATATAATCATTATGGATATTAATAAACTGTTCACTCCCCTGCCACATGGCGAATTTTTGCGTGACAAATCCGTCTTTGTCGCCGGCTGCGGCGGTCTCGGCGGATACCTTGCCGTCTGTGCGGCAAAATGCGGCTTCGGCAAAATTATCCTCTGTGACTTTGACAAATTTAATAATACAAATCTGAACCGTCAGTTCGGCTGTACGGAAAAGACCGTTGGGCTCCCCAAAGCACAGGTTATGGCCGGCATTGTGAAGAATATTGATTCTCAAATCCAGGTCATCAGTTTAAAGCACAGGATAACCCGCCGGAACTGCCGGGAGCTCATATCTGGCTGTGACATAATATTAGACGGACTTGACAGCATAAAAACCCGTCTTATTCTTGAAAACGCCGCGGAGCGTGCCCGCCTTCACATAGTTCACGGAGGGATAGAGGGGGAAATGTGCCAGGCCGCCGTGGTGCCGCCGGGCTCCAAAATGCTGAGACGGATTTACGCAGGACACCATACAAAACGCGGTGTCCCCGTTTTGTCCTTCACCCCCGCTTTCTGCGCGGCGCTTCAGGTTAATATGGCCGCGGCCTTTCTTTTAGGCAAAGCCCACCCCGGATACGGCCGCTTTATAATTGTTAATCTGCACAGTTTCTCATCGCAGATATGTGACATATGACCGATGGTATCGGTCAGCAAAAAGCGGTATAATTATTTAAAATGTGAAAATATAAGGAGATGCATATTTATGTGGGGTGTTAAAAAAGCATATTTCAGAACATTCCAGGCAGTATTCAACATCGGGGCGCGGCTGCTCCCGTGGCGCAAGCCGGAGCTTCAAAACGCTCCGGACAGCATTAAGAAAATCCCGTCCCTGCTAAAAAAGTCCGGTGTCTCAAAGCCCATGGTAGTAACTGACCCCGGCCTTGTAAAGGCCGGGGTTGCTCCCGCCGTCACCGCAGTTTTGGACGCCGAAGGAGTAAGCTACGCATTTTATGACGACATAGCTCCAAATCCAACAGTCACTATGGTAAACGCCATAAAGAAAAAGTACCTTGAGGAAAAGTGCGACAGCTTCGTCGCTATTGGCGGCGGCTCCTCCATGGACGCGGCCAAGGCCGCCGCGGCTATCATTGCAAAACCGGGCAAGACGGTGAATAAGCTTGGCGGACTTTTAAAAGTCCGTAAGAGAATTCCCGTATTTATCGCCGTCCCAACAACAGCCGGCACCGGAAGCGAAACTACAATCGCCGCCCTCATCACCGACCCGGAGACACATCATAAGTACGCAATTATGGACCTGTGCCTTATTCCAAAATACGCCGTTCTGGACGCGAAGCTCACTCTTGGGCTTCCTCCGCACATAACCTCTACCACCGGTATGGACGCCCTCACTCATGCGGTTGAGGCGTATCTGTGCTGGACATACAATACCAAAGAGAGCCTGCGCTTTGCCGAGGAGGCCACAAAGCTGATTTTTGAAAACCTTGAACGCGCCTATAACGACGGCAGCGACATCGAAGCGCGGCAGAATATGATGACCGCCTCCTTTAAAGCGGGATTTGCCTTTACCAGGGCCGGCGTCGGCAACGTCCACGCCATCGCCCACACCCTCGGCGGGCTTTACAATACCGCTCACGGCCTTGCAAATGCGGTAATACTCCCGGTAGTTTTGGAGGAGTACGGCGAAAAGGTATATCCAAAGCTTGCGCGGCTTGCTGAAATCGCCGGTGTAAAAACCGATGGAACCCAGGCTGAAAAGGCCCGCGCTTTTATACAGGAAATTTACGCCATGAACAAGCGCATGGGAATACCTGACGGCTTCGACTTTATCCGTGACGAGGATATTCCCCAGATGACAAAGTGGGCATATAAGGAGGCAAACCCCATATATCCCGTACCTGTACTGTTTAACAGAGAGCGCTTTGCCAAGGTAATAAACAAGATACGCAAATAAATTTCTGGAGGCCTTCCCATGGCATATTACATAACTGAAAAATGCATCGGCTGTACAATGTGCGCGCGGTTATGTCCAGTTGCCGCCATCTCAGGTGAGAAAAAAGAACGGCACGAGATAAACAAAAAGCGCTGTGTTGAGTGCGGTGTATGCGGCAGGGCATGTCCTCAGGGGGCAATAAACGCGCCGGACGGCACTGCCGCGGTACAGGTTCCCCGCTCCAAGTGGAAAAAGCCTGTAATAGATACGAGCGTGTGTTCCGCCTGCGCCATGTGCGTGGCTGTATGTACGGCCGGGGCACTGGAAATAAAAAAGCCGGAAAAGCGCGGAGATATTTATGTCCATGCCATTCTGGCAAACCCCAAAAAGTGCGTCGGGTGTTCTCTCTGCCAGAGGGAATGTCCCCTTGAAGCGATAACGATGAAGGAGGCGGAGTAAATGGTATGCCCTGTATACGCAAAAATTGACCTGACAACAGGAAATGTCTCCGACTTTCCCATCTCCCAGGAGTATTTTACAAAATACATTGGCGGCAAGTGTCTTGGTGCACGCCTTATTTTAGACCTCACCCGCCCAGGGCTTGACCCCCTTGACACCGAGGCGGCGTTCATCGTCAATACCGGCCCCTTAAACGGTACGGGCTCCCCCTCCTCAAGCCGGTTTAACATGACGTTCAAAAACGTAATGACAGGTGGTATTGCCTCTTCAAACTGCGGCGGTCAGTTCGGAGTTATGATGAAAAAGGCCGGCTATGACGGTCTTATCATAACCGGCCGGGCCAGCTCCCCCGTTTTAATTGATATAACCGACGGAGATATTACCATACAGGACGCCTCCTCCCTATGGGGACTGGACGCCGAGGAAACCCAGGAAAAGCTCCCGGGGCAGTACGGCAAGCTTGTCATAGGCCAGGCGGGAGAAAATCTCGTCCGCTATGCCTCTGCCGCCTCAGGGGAACGCATGGGAGGCCGCTGCGGCTGCGGTGCTGTCATGGGCAGCAAAAACCTCAAGGCCATAATCGCCTACGGCACAAAGGCTCCGCATATCGCCCAGCCTCAAAAATTTAAGAGATTTCTCAAAAAGTGGATACGCTTTATAAAAAAGCACCCTATGACCGGCCAGTCACTTCCCCGGTACGGCAGCGCGGGGCTTGTAAATAAGGCAAACGCCACCCATGCCCTGCCAACTCACAACTTCAAATACGGACATTTTGAAAGTGCCGATAAGTTCTCAGGCGAGACACTGGCTGAGACAGCCCTGACACGCAACAGCGGCTGCGTCTCCTGTCCAATCCGGTGTGAGAGGCGCGTAAACATGGACGGCAAAGAGGTAAAAGGCCCTGAATATGAAACTCTCGGCCTCTTTGGCGCAAATATTGACGCGGACAACCTTGACTTTATTCTCCGGGTGAACTATCTTGCCGACAAGCTCTGCCTTGACACCATATCGCTGGGCTCAACCCTGGCTTTTGCAATGGAGCTCCGTGAACACGGGCTCGCCGACTTCGGCGTGGAATTTGGAAACGTCTCAAACCTTGAAGATGTAATCCGCAAAATTGTAAACCGTGAGGGAATATACTCAGAGCTTGCAAACGGCTCCAAATGGCTCAGCGAAAAATACGGCGGCAAAGAATTTGCCATGCACTCGAAGGGGCTTGAAATGGCCTCATATGAGCCCCGCCGCAGCGTTGGCATGGGTCTTGGCTATGCCACCTCAAACCGCGGAGGCTGCCACCTTAACGGCGGTTATCTCGCACTCCTTGAATCTGTCGGAGTGCTGTCAACCGACCCGCAGAGCCCAAACAGCAAGCCCCAGCTTGCAGTTTTCATGCAGGACGCGCTGGAGGCCGTGTCCACATCAGGCAGTTGTCTCTTCTCAGCACAGACCTTTATCCCGTCCATCTTCTTTAAGCTCGGCCCCACCCACCCTGTAACGCGCCTTGTGGGAAAAATTGCAACTCACGCCGGCGGTGTGGTCGCTCTCCTATTAAAATTTACAAACCTCATATGCTTTAACTCCCTGTTCCTCCTCCCTCATGCGGAGAGCCTGAAGCTTGTCACCGGCATAAAGATGACAACAGGCACATTTATAGATCTGGGAGAAAGAGCATTTAATTTAGAGCGCATGTACAACCTCCGTGAAGGCCTCACCTGCAAAGACGACAATCTTCCCGACCGTCTTCTCAAAACGCCCCAGGACAAAAACAGGAAGGACACCGTCGTTCCCTTAAAGAAAATGCTGCCTGTTTATTACAAGACACGCGGCTGGGACGAAAAGGGCGTTCCCACCGAGAAAAAGCTTAGAAAGTTAGGGGTGATATAGCGTGGTAAATATAGTCTACAGGGATACGCTGTGCGAGCTTATTGGAAAATCTTCCGATACGGCAGAAGCCGCCACCGTGAAAGACGTTCTCACATTTATCAAGGACACTTACGGAAAGGACGCATATAAGCTGGCCAAAAAGCTGCTCATTACCGTAAACGGCGACGGCATTAC
>CAJFTV010000080.1 GCA_904420055.1 Candidatus Alloscillospira gallinarum
CGCCTGATGAAATGCGGCAGGCTGCCCGCGACTTTATAGACAGATTTATGCAGCCGGGAAAGCCCTGCTTTTTCCACTACACGATGGACTGCTGCACGCCGGAGTTCTGTGAGGAGCTATATGCGTATTCACGGAAAAAAGCCTGCGGAATGGTATAACAAAAAAGCCTGTGCGAATGTACGCACAGGCTTTTCACTATTTTGTGAGTAAAAACAGGGAAAATAACGCTCTTATACTCAGGCGAGCATTTCCAGTACCTTTTTATGCATGGCCATGGCCACGGCAGCATGGGCGGCGCTGTCCAGGTGAACGCCCTCCCCCTCTGCGGTGGAGGCGACTTTGCCCACATCAATAAAGCCGCAGCCGAGAGCTTTTGCAAGGTCCTCGTACAGGGGCGCCAGGGCGATGGACTTTGCTCTGGCCTCCTCGTCAGCAGGGGCGTGGACAGATGCCTCACCAAGCGGCACGGGAGCCGCAATAAGAACTTTCGGCGGTTTTTCCGTCGTATAAGAGTATGGGTCAAGGGCAATTTTTGCAAGCCGGCCCATGCCCGCGGCAATATCAAAGGGAGTTGCGGATATGAGCGGCTTCGTGTCATTTGTTCCCAGCATGATTATGACAAGGTCGAGAGGGCTGTGGCTTTCAAGACATGGTAGAAAATATGGAAGACCGTTCCGTCCCACGGATATGGAGTCGTCAAATACAGTTGTGCGGCCGTTTAAGCCCTCTTCAATTACACGGAAATCAGGGCCGAGAAGCTCTGCAAGCTTGCCGGGCCAGCGTACATTTTGCGGGTGCCGTGTCACAACACCGGTGTGTATCCAGTCGGGATTCAGACCGTGAGTGTTTGAGTCGCCATAACAGAGTATTGTTTTCATATTTAACCTCCGTTCCGCCGCCGTGCCGCGGCAAAGATATAGTTGTAATTTTGAATTATCCTTATATGGTATGCGGCGTGATTGCCCAGGGCAGTACGCCAGAGAATAGGCGGGCGCGGTGCCTCATATTATCTGGCCAATGGCGGGCCGTTCATTGTCCAGGAACATGGCAAAATCCCGCTTTTCAATGCATTTAATTATCTGAAGATGGTAATTCATAAGACTTGTCATGGTGCCCCGCATCATGGCGTGCCTGTTTTTGTCACGGATTATGTCCGCCAGAAGCTCTGACACAGAGTCGTAGAGCATGGACATAAGCTTGTTTCCCGAAAGCTGACATACGGTTTTGTGAAATGCGAAGTCACTTTCATTAAACTTGTCTATATCCTTTTTCTCAAGGGCCTTTTCCATGTCGCCGTAAATTTGCCTGAGAGCCTTGACACCGGCGTCAAGACCTGTGCCGCGGTGCAGTGCCAGAAATACGCTGCCAATCTGGAGAACTGATTTACAGTCGTTTATGTCCATGCTGTCACCGTCAATGAGGTTTAAAGAGTACCACTGCCGGAACAAATCGGCCATGTTAAATTTCTTTACAAAAGACCCCTCGCCTACTTTTGTCTCAATAAGGCCGATAGCGCAGGCCTTCTGAATTGCGGCACGCACGGACACACGGCTGACCCCCATGCTGTCGGCGAGCTCCGACTCCGATGGGAGCTTGTCTCCCACGGCCCATGTGCCCTGCATAATATTGCTCACAATCTGCTCATAAATCTGGTCGGTGAGATTTACCCGTTCAATTTTTTTCATATGGTGCTCCGTATCTAATTCCTTTTTATCATAGATACATATTATATCATTTATTTTGGAAATACAAGCGTATGAAGAAAAGTGTTTGACAGCATAGTGACATTTCGACAAACGGAGACTGTAAAATATGTGTAAAATTAATTATTGACCCTGACACGCACAAAAGGTATACTTGTATTACAAGTATATATCATACAATAATAGAGGGAGGAATGTAAATGGTAATCACAAGTGTAGATGTATTTGCCTTAAAGCACAGGGGAAAGCATCAGGGGTCGCTCCGGGCCATAATATGCCGCGTTAACACAAGCGACGGCGTTTACGGCTATGGAGAGTGCGGCCTGTCGTATGGCAACGGAGCTATGGCAGGTTTCCATATGATTAAGGAACTCGCCCCCCTGATTATAGGCCAGGACCCGATGAGAAACGAGTATCTCTGGGAGAGAATGTTTAAGGACACATTCTGGGGACAGGCCGGCGGCGCAATTTTTTATGCCGCAATGAGCGCAATAGACATGGCGCTTTTTGACATTAAGGGCAAGGTGCTGAACGTGCCGGCATACCAGCTTTTAGGCGGCAAGTACAGAGATGAGCTGCGTGCCTATGCAAGCCAGCTCCAGCTTGGCTGGCCGGACGACAACGCCGACGGATTTGACCTGCCCTACACCCCGGAGGAGTTTGCAAAAGCTGCGCGCCTTGCGGTGGACGACGGGTACGATGCGATTAAGATTGACTTTTTGAGCCTCAGCCGCAATCCTATGGACGGTAAGGTGCCTCTTGGAATTATGAGCCCTAAGGATATCCAGCTCATTGCCGACAGGGTAAAGGCTGTAAGGGAAGAAGTAGGCCCGTATGTGGAGATAATTTTAGAGAACCACTCCAAGACGGACGCCATCTCCGCCACAAAGATAGGACAGGCGGTGGAAAAATACGATATAATGTATTATGAAGAGGTATGCACGCCCCTGTACCCGCCTGTTATGACAAATGTGGCGAGAAAGGTGAATATCCCAATCGCCAACGGAGAGCGCCTTTTTACGAGATGGGGATATCTGCCGTTTCTGGAAAATGACTCAATTCAGGTTATACAGCCGGATATCTGCCTGTGCGGCGGAATGACTGAGGCCAAGAAGATATGCGACCTGGCCCACATATTTGACGCAACTGTGCAGGTGCACGTCTGCGGCTCACCTATAACCCTTGCCGCGTCGCTGCACCTTGAGGCTGCAATACCAAACTTCTGCATACATGAGCACCATGTCATAAATAAGGTAATGTACAACAGGGAGCTTGGAAAGTATGACTACGCACCTGTAAACGGAAAGTTTACGGTTCCTGAGCTTCCGGGAATCGGGCAGGAATTGTCAGACTATGCGATTAAGAACGCATACTGTGAAACAGTTAAGTAAAAGATGGGAGAGATGAAAATGTCTGAAGCACCTATGCAAAAGGTAGTAAATACGCCGCCCCCACCTCCCGGAACACTTTCAAGAGTAAACCTCTATACAATAGCTCTGGGACAGGTTATAGGCGTTGGCGTTATCAGCTTTGTCGGCCCATGTACGGCCCTCACGGGAAAATCCGTATGGCTGGCGTACGCGCTTGCGGTAGTTCTCGGGTTTTTATCCCTTCTGCCGTATGTGTTTATGACCAGCTCCATAAGGCTGGGAGCAGGCCAGTATTCTTATGTGGCGACTACTTTAAACTACCGTATAGCCGGAATGCAGACCCTTGTGTTTATTGTAGGCACAATTGGACAGGCTTCTCTGGGAATTTCCTTTGGTAACTACATAAACGCTCTGTTTCCCCAGATACCCGGAGTTGTAGCCGGAGTTGGCATATTTATAATATTTTTCATTATCAACATGTTTGGCGTGGATGTTATGGCAAAGGTACAGAAATACTGCTCTTTTCTGCTTATTGCCGCCCTGCTTATGTTTGTCGTTGCGGGCCTGTTCAACATCAAGTACCCGGAAGTCCTGGACGTATGGGCAGATGACTTTATGCTCAATGGTCCTGAAGGATTTTCAGATGCCCTGTTTACGTTTATGTACTCTACCGTTGGATACAATATGATTATGACATATGGCGGAACGGCAAAAAATGCAAAGCGAGACATACCATTTGCGTTTATAGCCACGGCTGTGTCGCTTTTGATATTGTACACAGGTGTAGCACTTACAGCTGTAATCACCATGCCGGTAGAGGCTGTTGCCGGACAGACGATGGTTGTTGTAGCAAGAGAGATACTGCCCACGCCGCTCTTTATCCTGTTTATTGTAGGCGGTCCCATAATGGCTCTTGTTACCACCATAAACTCCGCCCTGTATTATTTCCAGCTCCCGTTCCGCCAGGCATGCATAGACGGATGGCTGCCTGAGAAGTGGAACTGGAATAATAAATATGGCGTGTGCGTCCCGATGCTTGTATTTGTTGTCGTGTGTGCCTGTGTGCCGCAGCTTTTCAATTTCCAGCTTACGGCCATAACAAACAACATGCAGCTGCTTACCTCGGTATCAGGATTTATAACAATATTCGCACTGTTCCTGTTCCCGAAAAAGTATAAGAACGCATGGGAGAAATCACACATGCACACTCCTAACTGGGTCTATTATATAACAGTAGTTATTGCGCTCATAATAAATGTTCTAATCTTCCTCAGCTCTGCCTCTCAGATTTCCACGCTTCAGATTGTTGTAAGCCTAATCGGACTTGCAATCTGTATGGCATTTGGCTTCTTCCGGGCAAAGAGCCCCAAGGTTCAGATTAAGGTGTCCGTGTGGGAGGAATAAGGAAAATCATCTGATAGCACAAAGGGAGCCGTATTCATCAGCTCCCTTTGACTGTTAAAGAGTATTTATGACGGTATACTATATACCACTTGCGGAAATGTTTTTTCAAGTTTATAATAGCCTTAAAGCCAAAAGGAAATAAAGACAAGAAAGGACGGGCAAGCTTTACATGACAAAACAGGAAAAAATAGACAAGGCCGTTGAAGAGGCCAAGAAAGCACAAATAAGGGACGATGTATGCGCAAGGAGCGTTCTTATCGGACTTCAGTCCGTGTATCCGGAGATTACTGACGAGATGGTAAAGGCCACACTGTCTCTTGCAGGCGGCACGGGGTCGGCCTCCGGCTCCTGCGGAGCATACTGCTGCGGGCTTCTGGGCGTGGGTACAAAGTATAACCCATACCTCAAGGACGAACTGGAAAATCCCGACGTACAGGACATCGGCTGTGCAAAGTTTATTGAGTACCGCGACAGATTTATGAAGGAGATGGGCACGGTCCTGTGTCCGGAGATACAGAAAAAGATGTTTGGACGCGGCTATATTCTCTATGACCCCAAGGACCAGCAGGAGTTCTTAAACCTTGAGGGACACGGAGAAAAATGTGCGGAGGTTGTAGGTATTGCCACAAGAATTGCCGCAGAGATGATTTTTGAAGATGAGGAGTAAAGAAATGGACGAGCGTATCAAGAAATATAACGAATACGGAGAGTTTTTGGAGAGAAGGCTCAAGCTGAGATATAATCCCCAGGCCATAAAGATGGTGACAGATTTAAGCGAAGTGCCGGAAAACGCCATATGGCCGAAAAGAGACCTGGGACACCATCTGGCACTGTGTCAGGCCCTTGCCATGTCAAAGCGCGACGGACGTACTGTGTTTATGCAGAAGGACGACCACTGGTGCTGGAACCCAATTATCGGCCTTGGCCATGTAAAGTGCACCCCTGATATGGAGTCTTTTGATATAGTTTCCAAATATATCGGTATCGCTGACCATGAGGCGGCGAGAAAATTCTTTGAGGATTTTCCCACCCTGCCCTACGGAAAGTACATAGGTCTTGTATGTTCACCGCTGCAGACGGCGGAGTTTGTGCCTGACCTTGTGCTTGTAAATTCAAACAATGCCCAGCTCCGCGCTATGATATGGGGCATTAAGAACCAGACCGGCAAGCTGGTAGACTCCTCATTTGACGCTATTGACTCCTGCATATGGAGCATTGTAACGCCGCTTTTAAATGGCAAGTACCGCATAACGCTCCCAGACCCGGGAGATTATGAGCGCGCCGGCGCCGATGAGGATGAGATAATTCTCTCAGTTCCTGAGGCAAAGCTTGACGAGCTTATCGCGGGACTTAAAGGCGTTTTCGGCATGGGAATGGGCTACACGGAGCTCAGCCGCTCTATGGAGCTGGACTTCTCAAGACCGCCGTTCTACAATGAGCTGTTCAAGATTTGGGGCCTGGACGAGGGCAAGGACTGGAAAATGAAAATGCCTCCTATGCCTGAAGAGGAAAAATAAGAATACGACTGAACACATGAAAGCTCCGGAAGAACGTATCGTTCTTCCGGAGCTTTTTGTGCTGTAAATTAAGGCTTTCAGGCTCGTTTGAGAGTTGGAGAGCGGGTTAAAAAATGGAAAACAGCCTCCGAAAACGGAGGCTGTTTTTGGATTTTAAATTGCGCCGTCGGCTTTTGCCATGTGCTCAACAAGCTCAAGGCACTTGCAGCTGTAACCCCACTCGTTGTCGTACCAGGCGACTACTTTCACAAATGTGTCAGTGAGAGCTATGCCCGCCTTGGCGTCAAATATGGAGATGTGGGGGTCATGGATAAAATCAGAGGATACAACCATGTCCTCTGTGTAGTCCAGAATACCGCGGAGGCTGGTCTCGGAAGCCTTTTTCATCGCGGCGCATATGTCTGCATAGGAAGCCGGATTTTTCAGGTTTACAGTGAGGTCCACAACGGAGACATCTACGGTAGGCACACGCATGGACATACCGGTGAGCTTTCCGGCAAGCTCCGGAATTACCTTACCGACTGCCTTGGCCGCGCCGGTGGAGGAAGGGATAATGTTGTAGGAGGCCGCCCTGCCGCCGCGCCAGTCCTTCAGAGACTTTGCGTCTACGGTGTTCTGTGTGGCAGTAATGGAGTGGACGGTGGTCATAAGTCCTGTCTCAATCCCGAAGCTGTCATTTAAGACCTTGGCAACAGGGGCCAGGCAGTTTGTTGTGCAGGAGGCGTTTGACACAATTGTCATGGAGGGGTCGTATTTGTCCAGGTTTACGCCGCACACGAACATGGGCGCGTCGTCAGAGGGGGCGCTTATTATAACCTTTTTCGCACCGGAGTCAATATGGGCCTGGCACTTTTCAATTGTTTTAAATTTGCCGGTGGCCTCAACGAGGTACTCAACACCGTATTTGCCCCAGTCGAGATTTTTGGGGTCGCGGTCGCACATTACGGGAATTTCCTTGCCGTTAATGGTAATACTGTTTTCAGTGCAGGACATTTCCGCGTCCCACCGGCCGTGTATGGTGTCATATTTCAGCATGTACAGCATATAGTCTGTTGGGTAAGTGGAATTTATGGCGCGAATGTCTATATCAGGGTAATCAAAGCTTGCCCGGAGGACAAGTCTGCCGATTCTTCCGAATCCGCTTATGCCTGTTTTAATACTCATGGGTAAAACCTCCATAAATTTTATATAGTGTTTTAGCTGATAATAAGCTCAGAGCTGATTATCCCGATACCAGTATACTCTATTTCCATATAAAATAAAAGGTGTCAGCTTAAATACTTCTTAATTTTCTATTTATTTTGACAAAAATTGTAATTATCTATTGTAGCAAAATTACAATTTTGATATTATTAATAGTGGGTTAAAGCACTTAGTTTTGGGTGAAAGATATGAGAAAAATTGAAAAAGAGCTGTTTGGCGTCTTCGACTTTTGCCGCGATGCGGTGATATGTCTGAGAGACGGCAAAATCGTGTACCGCAACAGCCGGGCTCTGGCGCTTTTTCCGGAAATTGACGGGAAGAGCCCGCGGGAGCTTCTCCCAGAGCTCATTTTGGAGTACGACGGGGAAAAATTTCTCGGCTCGGTACACGTGGGAGAGCGGGATATTAACGTAGTGGTATCTGTCAACGGCCAGTACAGAGTTGTGTACTTTATAAGCGGTGCGGCAGCGGAGAGCGGCGCAGACAAAATTGCCGACGCCGTGGGTGTGAAGCTCAGTGACAACATTGCTGTTCTAAAAATATGCTCTGATATTTTGGGACCGTATATTGAAAACAACGGCGATGACAAAATGGTCCGCTATAACAGAATAGTGATAAAGGCGGTTTACACTCTCCAGAGGATAATCGGCAACGTAATGTACCTGCGCACAGCGGAGCGGGAGAAGATGAACCCGGTTTATGCCGACATGGTGTCTGTCTTGAGGGACGTTGTGGACACGACATGTGCAATTTTAAAGGGGGACGGACCCCGGATAACATTTGAATCCGACACTAAAGAGGTGTTTTCATACGCAGACCGGGACAAGATAGAGTACGCTGTCATGCAGCTTCTGTCCAACAGCCTGAAATATACTCCGGCGGAGGGGAAAATTGAGGTAAAGCTGCGGCTTGCAGGTGACAAAATAATGATATCCGTCACAGACAACGGCAGGGGAATTCCCGATGACGTAATGGTAAATCTGTGGTCGGTAGGCAGTGTAAGCACGTCTGACGGCGCGGCCGGCGCAGGCCTTGGCTTTGCCATAGTGCAGAGTATAGCGAGGCTTCACGGAGGCGGCGCGGTAATTGAGAGCCTGCCGGAGAAGGGAACTTCAGTGACTGTATCAATACCCGTTAAAAAGCTGCCCTATGACTGCTTCAGCGACAGCGACATGCGCTATGACAGCGGCATGAGCCGGTATCTGATACAGTATGCCGATGTGCTTCCGGCGGAGCGCTTCACGGAAAAATATATGGACTGAAAACGAAGGTTTGAAAGATGAAAAAGCTTGGAATTTATATTCACCTGCCGTTTTGCGAGATGAAATGCGCTTACTGCGACTTTTATTCAGTGGCCGGCAAGTCGAAGTTCATGCAGCGCTATCAAAAAGCGCTGCTGCACCACATAAAGGAGGCCGCGCCCCAGCTTGGCGGATATTATATTGATACCGTTTACTTTGGCGGAGGCACTCCGAGCTTCTACGGGGCCGAGCGGCTTATTGAGCTGTTTGACGCACTGAAAAAATACGGAAATGTACTTCTGGACAGCGAGGTGACGCTGGAGGCAAATCCGGACAGTATAAAAAAAGATGACCTTGTAAAGCTCAGGCGCGCCGGGTTCAACAGAATTTCCATAGGTGTTCAGTCGGCAAACGACGACATGCTGAAAACTTTAGGGCGGCTTCACAATTTTGCCTCGGCACAGGAAGCGGTAAAAAACGCATCCCTTGCGGGATTTAAGAATATCAGCATTGACCTGATGTACGGGCTGCCGTCGCAGTCGAAAGAGGACTGGGCGAGCACGCTGACAAAGGCGATAATGCTAAAGCCGGACCACATATCGTGCTATGGCCTGAAGCTGGCGGAGGGCACGGAGCTCTACTCGTTTAAGGACACGCCATTTATGCCGGACGACGATACACAGGCGGATATGTACCTGTACGCTGTGGAAACTCTGGCGCGCCACGGTTACAGGCAGTATGAAATTTCAAATTTCGCAAAAAAAGGGTATGAATCGCTACATAATTTAAAATACTGGAATTGTGAGGAATACATGAGCTTTGGCGCGTCCGCCCACTCCTATGTTGGCGGCCTCAGGTACAGCTATGTGTCAGACCTTGAACTCTACATCAAAAATGTGATAAGCGGCGAGGAAATTGTCGACAGCCGGGAAAAAATAGGGCAGAGAGAGCGGGCCAGCGAATACCTAATGCTGGGCCTGCGCACCTCAAGGGGTATATCAAGCGAGGAATACAGGGAGATATATCCCGCAAGTTTTTCAAAGGTTGAGGAAAAGCTGAAAATATGCGAGCGCCAGGGCTGGGCGGTGCACAACGCCGGGCGGTGGAGCTTTACCCCGCAGGGGTTTCTGCTGTCGAATATTCTCATAGCCCAGGTGCTGGACGCCCAGACGCAGCTATATGCCGAGACGGCGATGCCCTGGAATAAGGACACAGAGGCTGACGCGGAGCAGATGTCGTTTTTGGACAGCGATATTCAAACTGACACACTGAGTTTTGTACAGCATTTTGACAACTGATTTTTACACACAGCAAATGAAGGGACGTGGAGAAAATAAAATCATTTCCTAAGAAAGCAGGAGAGAAGGGCGAGGGCGGAAAAAAGCTCTCAAGAGGGAAGCTGGCCGCAATTATTTCCGGTTCGGCAGTTATGGTGATAATTATTGCGCTGGTTATATGTGCGGCGCTTGTAAATAATGTAAAGACGGTATACCCCGGCGTGTATTTTAACGGCGTTTCCCTGTCCGGCATGACAAGGGACGAGGTGGCGTCTCAGCTTAAAAACAGCGGATATGGCGCGGGGACTATAAAGGCGGAGGTGGAATTTCCAGACGGCAGTGTAATATCTGTAGAGGGAAAGGACATCGGAATCACGGACGATGCGGAAAAAATGGCCGACCTTGCCGTGGAATACGGAAAGGACAGGGGATTTGTTGGGAACTTTCTGACATATGCCAAGGGGCTGTTTTCCAAGACCTCCCTTCAGGAAGCTGTTTATGAGGGAGCGGACATGTCTGCTGTACAGGCAAAGACAAAGAGCGCGGTAGATGAGTTTAACAAAAAGATGTCCGGCGGAGGATATGAGATAAAGGAAGATAAGCTTGTAATAATAAAGGGTGCGGGCAGTGTACAAGCTGACACCGGTGAGGTTGAAAAGCTGCTGGATGAGGCCATTTATGAGTCTGTATCAAATCTTTCACCGGTGAAAAAGGAGTATACTGTTAAGGGCGGCGAGGCCAAGGAGGACATTGACGCCATATATAAAAACGTGCACGCCGAGGCGGCAAACGCCGTATATAACCCGGATACAAAAGAGGTGACGCCAAGCGTCACCGGATACGACTTTGATGTTGCGGCGGCAAAGCAGAAGTATGACGCGGCCCAAATGGGTGAGGAAGTTGTCATTGACCTTAAGGTAACGCAGCCTTTTGTGTCGGGACAGAGCACGGAGGAAGTGCTTTTTAAGGACGTGCTGTATACCATTGATACGCCTATTCAGGACGGATATCCCAGCAAAATACACAATATATCTCTGGCGTGCCAGGCGGTGAACGGCAAGATAGTAGAGCCGGGGGCGCTTTTATCATTTAACGACTCCACAGGGCCCATTACCTATGCGGCGGGATATCAGGAGGGAACGGCGTATGTCGGCGGAGAGGTTGTGCCCTCTGTGGGCGGCGGCGTTTGCCAGGTGTCGTCAACACTGTACTGCTGTGCCCTTTACACCGATATGGAGATAGTCGAGCGGTACAACCATATGTTTACAGTGGGATACCTGCCACTGGGAATTGATGCCACAATTTACTGGGACAGTCTGGACTTCGTTTTCAGGAACAACAAGGAATTTCCCATAAAAGTGGAGGCGTATGTTGTTGACGACGCATATGTGCGCATGACGTTTTACGGCACAAAGACCGATGACACATATGTAGAGGTGTACTCTGAGACTATAAGCACTACGCCATACGGCAGAGTGGAAAAGGAGGACCCCAGTATACCGGCAGGCACCTCAAAGGTGGAGAGCTATGGATTTGTGGGGTATGTTGTTGACACGTACAAGACGATTTACAACGGTGACGGTACGGTCATTGAGACGGAGTATGTGGGCAGAAGCGAGTATTCCTCAAAAGACACGGTTGTACTGGTGCCGGTAAAGCAGAGCACGACGGCAGCAACCCCAGAGCCGGACCCTGCCACTGAGCAGGAAGAGCCGGCTCCGGAGGAAAAACCTGACGCCGGGGAGACGCCCTCTTCCGGCGGCGAGGCAGGAGAGGGGAACAGCGAAAGCGTGTGATAAAAATTTCCCGCCGGGAATTACAATAAGGAGGAGCCATGGAGATAGAGACAAAATGCATACAATCCGGGTATAATCCCGGAAACGGAGAACCAAGACAAATACCAATAGTACAGAGCACGACATTTAAATACAATTCCGGTACTGATATGGCAAAGCTCTTTGACCTGGAGGCAGAGGGGTACTTTTATTCCCGGCTGCAAAACCCCACGAATGATGCGGTTGCGGCTAAAATTGCCGCTCTTGAGGGGGGGAGTGCGGCAATACTCACGTCCTCTGGAATGGCGGCGGTGTTTTTCGCCCTTTTCAACATCTGTTCCTGCGGCGACCACATAGTGTCGTCCTCCACAATTTACGGGGGCAGCTATAACCTCATGTCAGTTACAATGAAGCGCATGGGGATTGAGTGTACGTTTATTGACCCGGACTGTACTCCGGAGGAATTGGAGCAGGCGTTCAGACCAAATACCAAAGCGGTATACGGCGAGACAATTGCAAACCCGGCGCTGAATGTCCTGGATATAGAAAAATTTGCCGCTGCCGCCCACAGGCATGGCGTGCCGCTTATTGTGGACAACACATTTGCAACGCCGGTAAACTGCCGTCCCTTTGAGTGGGGTGCGGACATTGTTGTGCACTCCACTTCCAAATATATGGACGGCCACGGCGCGGTACTGGGCGGCGCGGTTGTGGACAGCGGAAAATTTGACTGGACAAAAAACGCCGAAAAATTCCCGGGTCTCACGACCCCGGACGAGAGCTATCACGGAATTGTGTACGCAGACCGTTTCGGGCTGGAGGGGGCCTACATAACAAAGCTCAGCGCCCAGCTTATGCGTGATTTTGGCAGTACGCCCTCTCCGTATAACAGCTATATATTGAACTTAGGACTTGAGAGCCTGCCTGTGAGAATGGCCCGTCACTGTGAAAACGCACTGAAGATTGCGGAGTTTTTGTCGGAACACGATAAAATATCCTGGGTCAAGTACTGCGGACTGCCGGGCGACAAATACTATGCACTGGGACAGAAGTACATGCCGGGCGGCTCCTGCGGAGTTATATCATTTGGCGTCCGGGGAGGCAGGGAGAATGCCGAGCGGTTCATGCAGGGACTTAAAGTCGCATCTATTGAAACCCACGTGGCGGACGCAAGGACGTGCTGCCTGCACCCGGCAAGCACAACCCACCGCCAGATGAACGACGAAGAGCTGATACGCGCCGGAGTTCCGGGAGACCTTGTGCGGTACTCCTGCGGACTTGAGAATGCCAAAGACCTTATAGAGGACATTGATGCGGCTCTGGCAGCCCTGGATATTTAAGAGGTGAGAAAGTTCTATGCCTATTAAAATTCCAAATAAGCTGCCGGCCACACAGGTGCTTCAGAATGAAAATATCTTCGTAATGACGGAGACAAGGGCCATAAAGCAGGATATTCGTCCCCTTCAGATTGCCATATTAAACCTTATGCCCACAAAGATTGTGACGGAGACCCAGCTTGCGCGGCTTTTGGGAAACACGCCGCTGCAGGTGGAAATTGAGCTTTTGCAGACATCTACCCATGAGGCGAGGAATACGTCCAAGGAGCACATGCTGGCCTTTTACAAGACCTTTGACCAGATTAAGCACAGAAAATTTGACGGCCTTTTAATAACGGGCGCGCCTGTAGAACAGATGCCGTTTGAAGAGGTAGAGTACTGGGACGAGTTGTGCGAGATAATGGAGTGGAGCAAGACAAACGTTTACAGCACCTTCCATATCTGCTGGGGTGCCCAGGCGGGGCTTTACTACCATTACGGCGTGCCGAAGTACCAGCTTGACGAGAAGCTGTTCGGGGTGTTCAGGCACCATGTGGAGTACAAAAACTCAATACTCATGCGTGGATTTGACGAGGAGTTCATGGTGCCCCATTCCAGGCACACGTCTGTGCGGCGGGAGGACATTGAGAAGGTGCCGGAGCTTAAAATACTTGCCTCATCGGAAAAGGCGGGTGTATATGCTATTTCAACCCAGGGCGGACGTCAGGTTTTTATAACGGGACACTCTGAGTATGACCGCGACACATTGAAAAGTGAATACATTCGGGATATAAATGCCGGCCTTAAAATTAAAGTACCGGAAAACTATTTTCCCGGAGATGACCCGGAGAGAGACCCGATTGTCACTTGGCGCAGCCATGCCAATTTGCTGTATTCAAACTGGCTTAATTACTTCGTGTACCAGACGACGCCTTATGACCTTGAGGATATTGATGTACAGGTTGGAAA